>DAMBCY010000013.1:0-15010 GCA_032056255.1 Cellulomonas sp.
GACGTCGGCGGACGCGCCGTGCGCGGCGGCCCAGCGGTGCGACTCCGGCATCCGGGAGCGGAGCACCATGACCACCAGGGCGACGACCGTGAGGTGCGCGTACAGGATGCGCCCGCCGGTCACGCCCATGCCGCCGATCACGATGCCGAGCAGCTGGGCCGCGAGGATGCCGACCAGCCAGAGGATGTGCGAGAACGAGATCAGCTTGCCGCGCGTCCCCTCCGGCGCCTCCTCGGCGATCATCGCGAGGGACACCGGCAGGTCGGCCCCGACCGCCAGCCCGAGCAGGACGACGCCCGCGTAGAGCAGCGCCGGACCCCCGGCGGCGACCATGAGCGCGGCGCCGACGGTGTAGAGGGCCATCGTCACCATGAACACCCGGCGGCGGCCGAACAGGTCGCCGAGACGTCCGCCGACGAGCGCGCCGACCGCGATCATGAAGGTCAGCAGCGCCGAGAGCCGGCCGATGTCGCCCGAGCCGAGACCGAGCGGCTCCTGGTACAGGACCAGGGCCGTCCCCGTGCTGATGATCGCGGCGGCGTCGAGGTAGGACGCCATGCCGGCGACGGTCGTGCGGTACCAGACCCTGCCGGGGATCCGGGTCGTTCCGGCCTGTGAGGTCTCCATCGAGCTCAGCTCTCCTGTTGATCGGCGGTGATCGGTGCGAGCGGGCCGCTCGCCGCCCCATCGGCTCTGAACCGTTTCAATTGGAGCGCTTCAAATCAAAGCGCCGCCAGGTGGACGCTGTCAAACGCGCAGGTCCGGGGCCGGGCCCGCGGTCGGCGCGGGGCCCGTCGCGGCGCGACCGGGAGGACGGCGGTGCGGCCCGGTGGCGGGCGGCACGCACCGGGTCGACCGGGTTTTCACCCGCTCGGCGGTGTGGCATCCGGGCGACGCCGGGTGACGACCCGGCCGCGCGCGCCTAGCCTCGACCGGAACGGGACCCGGGGGGACCGTGCGGGCACGCACCGAGGCGTGACGTGATCCGGCTCTCCCGGGCTGCACGGGGCAGGGCAGCGCCGTCGGGACGTCGACGCCGGGGGAGGCGGGCGGATGAGCAGCTGGGGAAGCATCAGGACGAGCCAGGACGGCACCGCGACCACGGTCATGCTGGCCGGCGAGATCGACGCGTCGCTGCGCGCCGAGTCGGCGACGGCCCTGGAGCGCGCCGTGGCGGCCGGGCTGCCGGTCGGCCTGAACCTGCGCGACGTGCGGTTCATGGACTCGACCGGCATCGGGTTCCTGCTGCGGTGCATGCGCGTCTGCGCCCAGCAGGGCCTGCCGTGCACGCTGCTCGAGGTGCCCGAGCCGGTGCACGGCACGCTCCGGGTGCTCGGCGTCGAGGGCGCCCTGGGGATGGTCCCGACCCAGGGGCCGCGCACCTGAGACCCGCCTCAGGGCAGGGGCACAAGCTCGTCCACGACCCGGCGACGGGCGACCACCCGGCCGCCGTGCACCACCAGCCGGTCGCCCGGGGTCCGCGCCACGGCGTCGTCCGGGCCGGCCGCGGGGATCGCGACCAGGTCGGCGTGCCGCCCCGGCACCGGCAGCAGCGCGCCGTCCGCCGTCCGGGCCGTCCCCGCCGCCTCCGACGGCCTCGCCGCCTCCGACGGCCTCGCCGCCTCCGACGGTCCCGCCGCCTCCGACGGTCCCGCCGTCCCGGACGAGACCGCGGCCAGCGCCTCCGCGGCGCCGACCTCCGCGCACAGCGCCAGCAGCTGGGCGACCGCGAGCGGGTCGGCGCTGCCGTACGGGCTGAACGGGTCGCGGAGGTTGTCGCCGCCGGCGCGGACCGGTACCCCGGCGTCGAGCAGCGCCCGGACCGCGGTGAGCCCGCGCCGCGCGCCGGTGCGCCGCTCGCGGTCCTGCAGCCAGAGGTTGCTCCGCGGGTTGGTCACGACGGCGATCCGGGTCCGGGCCAGGTCCTCGGCGACCGCGCGCTGCACGCCCTCGGGCGCCTGGCCGAGGCCGACGAGGTGGCTGACGGTGACCTCCCCCGGGAACCCGCTGTCCACCGCGGACACCAGGCTCCCGACCGACGACCGCGCTGTCGTCAGCGCCTCGTCCACGTGCAGGTCCACCCCGACGCCGTGCGCGGCCGCGACGTCCAGGAGCACGCCGGTGGCCGCGTGGGCGTCGTCCTCGACCCAGGGCGCGCCGCCGACCAGGTCGGCGCCGGCGGCGAGCGCCTCGACCAGCCGGGCGCGGGTCGCCGGGCCGGCGGTCCCGGTCAGCGGGGTGGCGGGCATCGCCACGATCTCGAGCCGGACGACGGCGGCGAGCTCGTCGCGCAGGTCGGCGAGCACCGCGACGGCAGCGGCGCCGAGCCGGTCGTCCACGTCGACGTGGGTCCGCACGGTGCCCGTCCCGTGGCGCACGTACTCCAGCAGCGCGGCCCGTGCCCGGTCCCGCGTCTCCGCGACGCCGCGTCGGTGCCGGTCGCCCGCCCAGGCGTCGAGCGCGCCGGTCAGGCCGGGTCCGGCGCCCAGCGAGCCGACGAGCGCCTTGTCGACGTGCCCGTGCGGCTCGGCGAACGCCGGGAGCAGCAGGGCGCCGCCGAGGTCGACCACGGCGACGCCCGGCGCGAGGAGGGACCCGGTCCCGCGCCGGACGGTCCCGGTCACGAGCCCGTCCGCCACGAGCACGTCGGCCCGCGCGCCGGAGGCGAGCAGCGCGTCCGCCAGGACGAGGCCGGCGCCCGGCGACGCCGGCGGGGACCCGGGCCCGCTCACGCCAGCTCCCGGACGACGTCCCGCGCGAACAGCCGCAGCCCCGCCTCGGGGTCGGGTCCGAGGACGTGCCAGCCGAGCACCCCGCGGAGCCCGGCACCGAGGTACTCCCGGAGGCGGTCGGCCACGTGCCCGGGGTCGCCCGCCGCGGCGAACACGTCCACGAGGCCGTCGCCGACGAGCCGGGCACCGGCCTCGGGGCCGCCCTCGGCGACGGCGGCCCGCACGGCGGCCACCTGCTCGGGGTCGGCGCCGGAGTGGGCGACGACGACCTCCTCGACCCGCCAGAGGTAGTACGCGATCACCCGGTGGGTGGCGCGCCGGGCCGCGGTGGCGTCCCGGTCGACGCTCACCAGCACCGGCGACACGAGGTCGAGCGTCGCCGGGTCGCGCCCCGCCTCGCGCGCGCCCTCGGCGACCTGCGCCCACGCCCAGCGCGCGTAGCCGGGGCTGGTGATCGCGCCGAGCTCGACCCCGTCCGCGAGCCGTCCGGACAGCCGGAGCATCAGGCGGTTCACCGCGCCGGAGTACACCGGCAGGTCGCGTCGCGGCGGCGCGAAGTCCAGCCGGGCGTCGGCCCGTACGGGGTACACCGTCCCGTCCACGCCGGGTCGGTCGCGGAGCATCCCCGTGACCACCCGGAACGCCTCCTCCATGGCGCGCAGCGGCCGGCGCGCGCGGTCGTCCGCCTCGCCGAGGGCCCGGAGCGTCCACAGCGCGGCGCCGAGCCCCAGGCGGACCCGCCCGCCGCTGAGCTCGTCCAGCGCGGCGGCCTCCATCGCGATCACGGAGGGGTGCCGCCAGAACGGGTTGACGATCCCGATGCCCACGCCGACCCGCTCGGTCGCCGCGGCGACGGCGGCGGCCGTGGTGAACACCCCGCGGCCGTGCGAGCTCTCGGGGATCCACACCTCGGCGAGGCCCAGGCGCTCCGCCTCCCGGGCGAGCGCGACGGTCGTGGCGAGCGGCACCTCGTTCGACACGGCGACGCCGAACCGCACGGGCGCGCGCGACGCCGTGGGCGGGGGCGCCCCGACCGCGGCCCCGGCGGTCACGCGGCCACCCCGTCGAGCCCCGGTCCCGGCTCGAGCCCCGCGTCGGCGGCCAGCGCCGCGAGCTCGTCCACGTGCTCGGCGGAGTAGCGGTCGGCCCCGAGCACGACGAGGTCCGGCCGCACCTCGCGGACGACGTCGCCGAACCGGCGCACCACGTCCGCGCGGTCACCGACGATCGCGAACGCGTCGAGCACGGCGTCGGGGACGAGGGGCTCGGCGGCGTCGGGACCGCCCTCGGCCAGCGCCGCGCGCAGCGCGGACACCGTGGCCGGCCCGACGCCGATGCGCTCCCGCCAGGCACCGGGCAGGTCGACGGTCATGTACGCGAAGTGCCGGCGCAGCTCCCGCACGCCGTCGGGGTCCCAGGCGACCGCGGGGTTCCACGCGATCCGCGCGGGCCGGTCCCGGCCCGGGACGGCCCGGGCCCGCGCGGCCAGGGCGGGCAGGTCGGCGACGGGCTTGCCCGCGAGCACGAGCCAGTCGGCCTGCTGCAGCGCGAACCGCTCGACCCGGGGCCCGCGTCCGGCCACCGCGAGCGGCAGCGGTCCCGCCGCCCAGGGCACCTGCGCGCCGGCGACCCGGAACTGCCCGTCGTGCTCGACCCGCTCGCCCGCGTGGAGCCGGCGCACCACGTCCGCGGTCTCGACCAGCGCGGTGTACGGCCGGGCCGGGTCGAGGCCGAGCGGGCGCAGCACGAGGTTCCCGCCCACGCCGAGCCCGGTGACGACGCGCCCGGGAGCGAGCTCCGCCAGCGAGGCGAGCGCCACCGCCGTGGCGACGGGGTGCCGGCTGTAGGGGTTGGTGATCGCCGGCACCAGGTCCACGTGCCGGGTGACCGCCGCGACGGCCGCGAGCGTGACGTACAGGTCGCGGTCGAGCAGCTCGTCCGCGAGGTAGACGGCGGAGGCGCCGCGGCGCTCGGCGTGCGCGGCCAGCGCGGCGAGCGCCGGCACGGGGCGCTCGCCGTGCAGCCAGATCCCCCAGCGGGTCCCGGCAGCGGGCGCCTCAGCGGACATGCGGCAGCACCTCCGTGGCGAACAGGCGCAGCGCGTCCGAGCGCCCGGCGCCGGTCGGGTCCTGGAGGATCAGCCCCCGGATGCCCGCGTCGGCGTACTCCTGCAGGCGGCGGCCGACGTGCTCGGGATCGCCGCTGGCGGTGAAGGTGTCGATGATCTCCTCGGTGACGACGGCCGCGCCGGCGTCCACCCCGCCGGCGGCCACGGCCGCGACGACCCGCGCGAGCGCCTCGGGGTCCGCCCCGGAGCGGTCGCGCACCACCGGCTCGACCCGGTGCAGGTAGTAGGCGAGCTGCGGCCGGACCGCGTCGCGGGCCGCGCGGGCGTCGGCGCGCACCGAGACGAACAGCGGCGCGGAGATGTCGACGCCGGCGGGGTCGCGCCCCACCGACCGGGCGCCTGCGTGCACCTGCTCCAGCGCCCAGCGGGTGTAGCCGACGGAGACGATCGCGCCGAGCTCGACCGCGTCCGCCCAGGCGCCCGAGTCGTGCAGCATCCGGGCGTTGACCGCGCCGGCGTGCACCGGCAGGTCCCGGCGCACCGGCTCGAAGTCGAGCCGGGCGTCCTCGCGGACGGTGAACACCGTGCTCGCGATGCCGGGCTCGCCGCGCAGCAGGGACCGGATGATGCGGATCGCCTCGATCGTCGCGGTGCGCGGCCGGGCCGTGCGCGGGTCCGCCTCGCCGAGGTCCCGCAGGTTCCACAGCGCGGCACCGATGCCGAGGCGCACGCGGCCGCCGGACGCCTCGTCGAGGGTCGCCGCCTCCATCGCGATCACCGACGGGTGCCGGTGGAACGGGTTGACGATGCCCAGGCCGATCGCGGGCGTCGTGGTCGCCGCCGCGAGCAGCGCCGCCAGCGTGAAGATGCCGCGGTGGTGCCCGTTCTCGTTGGTCCAGAGCTCGTCGAAGCCGAGCTCCTCGGCCAGGCGCGCGTCGGCGAGGCTCTCCGCGACCGGGCGGTGGTTCTGCAGCGAGACGCCGAACCGCGGCCGCCCCCCCGCCGCGGCGCTCACGCCTCCCTCTGCAGACCCAGGCCGGAGGCGACCCGGTTGATGTACCCGTAGTAGGCGACGAGGTTGTTCGCGTCGAGGACGTCGCGGTCCTCCCAGCCCGCCGCGCGCAGGCGGTCGACGTGCTCGCGGCGGACCTCGCCGGGCGTGCGGACCAGCACGCGCGCGTAGTCGTAGAGGGCGTCCTCGCGCTCCGTCCCCGCGTGGAACCCCTCGGGGTCGGCCCGCACGGCCTCGGCGAGGTCCGCCAGCCCGGCGGCCGTGAGCCGCTCGGTGTGCCCGACCGTGCAGAACAGGCAGCCGTTCAGGACGGAGGTGAGCAGCGCCAGCACCCGCCGGACGTGGTCCGGGATGCCGGTGGGCGTCGCGTCGACCACGGCGTACAGCCGCAGCCGCTGGTCGACGAGTTCGGGGTAGAGGCTGCCGCTGCGCGTCAGGGCGGTGACCTCGCCCAGGGCGTCGATCTGCCGCTGGTACGCCTCGGCGAGCAGGCCGGTGGCGTCGGCGGGTGCGACGGTGGCGATCCACGGCTCGTCCGCGGCGGCGGGGCCGGGCGGGACGGGGCGGGCGGTCGAGGGTGACGAGGGCATGACGGGCCTTCCGGGACGGGGTACGGGGACGAGAGGGGGTGCGGTCACTCGGGACGGTCGGCGTGCCCGGACTCGTGCCAGGGCGTGACGAGCAGCCGGATGAGCAGGCCGAAGAACCAGAACACGACCAGCCCGAGCAGCGAGCAGAGCAGGACCGCGGCGAACAGCTGCTCGGACTGCAGCCGCTGGGTGTAGCCGCTGAGCAGCCGGCCGATCCCGGCCGGCCCGCGCTGGAAGAAGAAGTCGCCGACGATCGCGCCGATCACCGACAGCCCGGCGGCCACGCGCCACCCCGTGAGGACCGAGGGCAGCGCGGCGGGCACCTCCAGGTGCGCCAGCGTCGACCACCGGGACGCGCCCCGGACCCGGAACAGGTCGCGGAGGCCCGGCTGCACGGACCGCAGGCCGAACAGGGTGTTGGTGGTGATCGGGAAGATCGCGATGAGCACGCAGACCACGACCCGGCTGGTGAAGGCGAACCCGAACCAGAACCCGATCACGGGGATGAGCGCGAGCACCGGGATGGTCTGGAGCACGACGGCCCACGGGTAGAGCGACCGCTCCAGCCAGCGCGAGCGGCTCATCACCAGCGCCGAGGCCGTGCCCAGCACGATCGCCACGGTGAGCCCGGTCAGCGCGACCTGGGCCGAGGACAGCAGCCCCGCCAGCAGCTCGTCGCGGTTGCGCGCGTCCAGCAGGCCGACGCGCAGCACCTCCTGCGGCGGGGGCAGCAGGAAGCGCCGACCCTCGTCCAGCACGACGTAGCTCACGAGGAGCCAGAGGCCGACCACGAGCACGGCGACGAGCAGCGGCGGCAGCACGGTGCCGAGCAGGCCCGGGGCGCGACGCGTGCGCCGGGTCACGGCTGCGCCCCGAGCAGGGCGGTGACCTCGTGGGTCACCGCGACGAACCGGGGGTCGAACCGCAGCTCGCGGTCCCGGGGGCGTCCGAGGTCCACGGGCACGTCCGCGACCACGCGCCCGGGGCGGGTGGACAGCACGAGGACCCGGTCGGACAGGTAGACCGCCTCGGTCACGTTGTGCGTGACGAACAGCGCCGCGAACCCGCGCTCGGCGTGCAGGCGGAGCAGCTCGTCGTCCAGGCGCTGCCGGGTCAGCTCGTCGAGCGCGCCGAACGGCTCGTCCAGCAGGAACAGGTCCGGACGGGTGGCCAGCTCGCGGGCCAGCGCCACCCGCATCCGCATCCCGCCGGACAGCCGCCGGGGCAGGTGCCCGGCGAACCCGTCGAGCCCGGTGAGCGCCAGCGCCTCGCTCCCGCGCGCCCGGGCCTCGGCCCGGCTCAGGCCGGACAGCCGCCCGGCCAGCTCGACGTTGCCGCGCACGCTGCGCCAGGGCAGCAGCGTCGGGTCCTGGAACACGAACCCGAGCCGGTCGTGCCCGACCGCCACGTCGCCCGTGGTGGTCGCGCCGAGCCCGGCGACGAGTCGCAGCAGCGTCGACTTGCCGCAGCCGGAGGGGCCGACGACCGAGACGATCTCGCCCGGCCCGACCCGCAGGTCCACGTCGGCGAGCGCGGGCGTCCCGTCGGCGTAGGTCTTGCCGACCCCGCGCAGGAGCAGCGCGGGGCCGGCCACGACGTCCCGCACCCCGCCGGGCGCGGGGGTGGTCACTGCGGCACCGTGGCGAAGGCCGGGAAGTCCGCGGGGACCTCGTCGCGCAGGCCGAGCCCGTTCGCCACGCGGTTGGTGTAGTTCAGGTGGGCGACCTGCGCGTTGGCGTCCACGATCTCGTGGTCGCCGAAGCCCGCGTCCCGCAGGGCGTGCACGGCGTCCTCGGTCACGTCGCCCGGGGCGGTCGTGAGGAGCCGCGCGTAGGCGACCAGCGCGCGGTCGGCGGCCGGCAGCCCGGAGTCGTCGCCCGCCTCGACCTGCGCGAGCACCGCCGGGTCCAGGCCGAGCTCCCGGAGCTTGATCCGGGAGCGGGACGTGCAGTGCGGCGTCCGGTTCAGCACGGACACCACGTGCCCGACCAGGGTGCGCTGGACGGCGGTGAGCGCCGAGCCGGCGTTCTCGGTGGCGCGGTAGAGCACCAGCCGGGCGTGCACGAGCGGCGGCTCGAGGCTGCCCAGCCGGGTGAAGTCCGTCGGGCTGCCCAGCCGGTGGGCCTGCCAGGCGTAGGACTCGGCGAGCTCGCCGGTGGCGTCCTGCGGGTCGATGACGCGGATCCAGGCCATGGTGCGGTGTCCTCCTCGTGGTGGGGCCGTCGGGCGGCGCTCAGTCCAGGTCCAGGCCGGGGACGTCGTCGGGCAGGTCGTTGTCCGGCACCGGGACGTCGGCCGGGAGCGCGATCGACGGGTCCAGGAACCGGTTGGTGGCGATGTCCTCGGGCGTCAGGTCCGGCACCTCGGTGCCGGCGGACTCGAACGCGGGCGTGAGCAGGTCGATCTCGTCCTGCACGCGGTCCAGGTCGAAGGAGCCCAGGGTCCCGTCGACGCCGTTGCGGACCAGGCCGTACTTCAGCTGCGCGGCGTTCGCGGACTGCAGCAGGTCCGTGTCGAGCACGACGCCGACACCGGGGAGCTGCGCGGTGTAGTCCGCGAGCACCGCGTTGGTCCGTGCCGGGTCGAGGGCGTAGTCGACGGCCGCCTGCTGCACGAGCGGGACGAGCTCGGTGAGGCAGGGCGCGTAGCTCTCCAGCCGGTCGGACCGGACCTGGAGGGTGGTCTGGTAGATCGGGTACGCGGAGTTCAGGGACAGGAGCTCGATCGGCTTGCCCCACGCCTCCGTCGCGTGCTCGTAGAGGTACGGCGCCGTGGTGATGTAGTCCTGCTGCACGATCGCCCCGTCCTCGGCGACGAACCGTGACGGGGACCCGTCGAACGACCCGTCGACCTGCGCGGGGTCGAGGTCGCCGGACTGCTCCAGCGCGGTCACGTAGCTCGAGGTCCCGTACGCGAGGACCGGCACCCCGGAGGCGCGGATGTCGGCGAGCGACCGGAAGTCCCAGGACTGCTCGCCCCAGAGCAGCACCACCGGGTAGGTGTCGTAGTAGCTGAACACCGACACGGTCGGCAGGTCGCCGGCGAGCGCGACCTGGCCGTCCTGCGCCTCGACCACCAGGTCGATGTCCGGGTCCTGGTAGTAGACGGACTGCCCGCTCTGGTAGCCGGCCGCCGGGCCGCCGGACCGCAGCCGCAGCTCGACGCCGGTGTCGCCGATCTCGCCGGAGTAGGTGTTCTCGTCGGTGTCGACGGTGCCCTCGCCGTCGATCAGCTGGAACAGGAACGCGTAGTCCACGCCGGGCCACCAGGGCAGCTGGACGTCGACGGTGTCGCCGCACGCGGCGGCGAGCGTGCTGCCTCCGGTCGCGGCCGGCGTGCCGTCGGCCGTCGGGCTGCCGCCGGCGGCGCCGGAGGAGCAGGCGGTCAGCGCGAGCAGCGCGGCGGCGCCGAGCAGGCCGGTGCCGCGGGCGCGGCGGCGGTGCGGGGACGTGGTCATGCGGGAGTCCTTCCGGGGGTGCGCACGGGGTGCGCGAGGGCTGCCGGCCGGCCGCACGGGGGCGCGGAGGGGCCGAGGGGGCGGGGCGGGGAGTGCCGCGGGACGACGCCGGACGACGGCCGGGCCGGCGGCGTGCGGCGGTGCGGGGGCCGGACCGGGCGGTGGTCGGCGCGGTCGGCGCGGACGTCCGGGGAGCCGCCCGTCAGGCGCGGGGACATCGGGGCGCGCGCGGCCCCGGCCCGGGCGTGCCCGTCAGGAGCCGGCCGCGCACCGGGGTCACTGAAGAAGATTCAGTGACACTGAAGAAGCGGCTCATGCGCTGAAGTCTCGCCCGGTGCCCGCGGGGTGAGAAGGGTGGTTCCAGGGCGTGAGACGAGAAGAACGCCGGCCCGGGGGTCAGCCGCGGTCGGCCAGCACCTCGGAGATCATGATCACGCGCAGCGGCGTGCTGCCGACGCGGCGCCAGCGGTGCGGGACGTGCGGCGACAGGTACACCGTGTCCCCCGGGCCGAGCAGCACCCGCTCGGCGCCGTCCGTCTCCAGCTCGATCACCCCGTCGGCGACGTAGAGCATCTCCTCCTCGGGATGCGTGTACGCGTCGCCGTACTCCTCCGGCACCCGCGCGAACTCGAGCGCGCGCAGCGCCCGGTCGCCGCGCACCAGCAGCCGCGCGTCGTCGAACACCTCGCCCTCGTGCGCCCGCACGACGGTCGCGCGGGCGGTGGCGCCGGCGCCCATGAGGTCCTGCGGGCTGGTGCCCAGCGCCCGGGCGATCCGGTTGAGCGACAGGTAGCTCGCGCGGACGAGGCCGCGCTCCATCTGGCTGAGGAACGACTGGGACAGGCCGCTCGCCGTCCCGACCTCCGCCAGCGTCAGCCCGCGGCGCCGGCGGATCCCCCGGACCGCCTCGCCGACCTGGCGGTAGAACGCCAGGTCCTCGGGCATGCCCGGTGCCGGTGCCGCGGCGTCCTCGCTGGTCATCGTCTCCCCCAGGTCCTCCCCGGCGGGCGGCGCCCGCCTCCGGGAGCGGTCGCCCGGCACGGGCGATTGTGCACCATCGCCCCCGCGGCGCCCCGCCGGACCCGTCCGCTCACATCGTGGCCGCCGGTTGACACCCCCGGGACCCGGCACCGATGCTCTCCGGCAGGTCATGAGCGCCAGCGCGAAGCCCCGGCTCGCTGGCCGGCAACCCTCCCGCGCGGCGGGGTGCCCCGGGTGACGACCTGGCCTCCCGTCGTCCGGCGTGGCGGTCAGCGCGCGCCGCTCCTCCGCGGCACGACGACACGGAGACCGACCATGCCCGGCGCGACCCCGAGCCCGACGCGCCCCTCGCGGCACGTCACCGGCCCGGTCGCGCCCCGGCGGTCCACGTTCCTCCCGGTGCTGCTCGTCGCCCCCTGCCCGCTGCGGGTGGTGCTGTTCGTGCAGCCGCACTCGGTGACGGGCTCGCGATGTCCTGCGTGAGGACCACCGCTCGCGGCTGAGGCCCCGCCTCGCCGTGCCCCGCCGCGCCGTCCCGCGCGCGGTGCCCGCGCCGCTCCCGTGCGCCGGCGGCCGTCCCGGCCCGCCGTGCCGCGAGCGCGCGCCGCCCCCCTGCTGCGCTGCCGCGCACCCCCGCGGCACCCACCACCGAGGACGACCCATGCCCCTGCACGCCCCGCGGCGCCGAGCGACCGCCGCACTCCTGCCCCTGCTCCTGCTCGCGACCGCCGCGTGCGGCACGACGGCGGGCGGCTCGTCGTCCGCCGCGTCCGCCGACGGCGCGGGCGGCACCCTGGTGTTCGCCCGGACCAGCCGCGGCGTGACGGACCTGGACCCGACCGCCGACGAGCTCGCGACGAACAACGCCTACACGCTGGACAAGATCTTCGAGCCGCTGGTCGAGCTGCAGCCCGACGGGTCGATCGAGCCGCTGCTGGCCGCGTCGTACGAGACCTCCGACGACGGACTGACCTGGACGTTCACGCTGCGCGACGACGTGACGTTCTCGGACGGCTCCGCGCTCGACGCCGGCGACGTGGTCTTCACGCTCGAGCGGCACCTCGAGGTCGGCGGCGCGCTGCCGCTCACCGCGCCGATCACCGACGTCGCCGCGACCGACGACCGCACGGTCGCCCTCACGCTCTCCGAGCCGTACGCCCCGCTGCTCGCGGACCTCGCGACGTTCGCGAACGTGATCCTCCCCGAGGACCTCGGCGGCGTCGACGAGGACGCGTTCTTCCAGGCGCCGGTCGGCACCGGTCCGTTCACCGTGGCGGACTGGGACCGCACCAGCGGGGAGATCACCCTGGCCGCGAACACGACCTACTGGCAGGGCCGGCCCGGCGTGGACGAGGTCGTGTTCACGGTCGTGGACGACGACACCCAGCTGCTGCAGCAGGTGCAGGCCGGGCAGGTCGACGTGATCGACGCCGTGCCCGCGGCGAACGTCGCCGACCTGGAGGCGGACGACCGCGTCGAGGTCGCCACCTGGGACTCGTGGCAGCAGGGGCTGCTCGCGTTCGACACCGTCGACGGGGCCTTCGCGGACGTGCACCTGCGCCGGGCGGTCGCCTCGGCGCTCGACCGGGAGGCGATCGCCGGCGCGACGACGTTCGGCACCGCCGAGCCCGCGACCACGTTCCTGCCGCCGACCATCCAGTTCTCGGCCCAGGACACCGCGATCCTCGGCTACGACCTGGCCACGGCCCGCGACGAGCTCGCGCGGTCGGCGACGCCGGACGGCCTGAGCACGACCCTGATCGTCGAGGGCTCCTCGGTGAGCCAGACCCAGCAGGCGCAGGCCGTGCAGGCGGCGCTCGCGGAGATCGGCGTCGCCGTGGAGATCGAGACGCTGGACTCCACGACGTTCTGGAGCCGGTTCGGCACCCGGGACTACGACCTGGCGATCACCTGGGCCATCAGCGACACCGGCGACCCGAGCAACCTCGTCGGGTGGCAGCTGCTGCCGGACGCGGCGGACTCGTACCACACGGGCTACAGCAACCCGGAGGTGGTCGACCTCGCCGCCCAGGGGGTGGCCACCACGGACGACGCCACCCGGGCGGAGGTCTACGCGCGGATCCAGCAGATCGCCGCGGACGACGTGCCCACGGTGCCGCTGACCTACATCCCGACGATCACGGCCACCCGGGCCGGGGTCGAGGGCCTGGTCGTGCTGCCGAACGGGACCACCCGGCTCCAGGACGTGACGCTCCCGTGACCGCGCCCGCCACGCCGCCCGCACGCCGGGCGGGCCGCACCGTCCTGCGCGCGGGCGGCGTGGCGGCCGGCGTCGTCGTGATCGCCTTCCTGCTGCTCCGGCTCGTGCCCGGTGACGCGGCCACCGCGCTGCTCGGGTCGCGGGCCACCCCCGCGGCGGTCGCCGAGCTGCGCGACCGCCTGCGGCTGGACGACCCGCTGCCCGTGCAGCTGTGGTCGTTCCTCGTCCGCCTGGTCACCGAGGGCGACACCGGTCCGTCGCTGGTGAGCGGCGTGCCCACCCGGGAGCTGCTGCTCGCCCGGGTCGGGCCGACGCTGCTGGTCGTGCTGCTGGCCACCCTGGTCGCGGTGCTGCTCGCGGTGCCGCTCGCGCTCTGGGCGGCCACGCACCGGGACGGGGTCGTGGACCACGTGGTCCGGGTGCTCACGACGGCCGGCATGGCGATGCCCGCGTTCGGGACCGGGCTGCTGCTCATCCTGCTGCTCTCGGTCCGGCTCGGCTGGTTCCCGGTCGGGGGCGACCGCGCGGGCTACCCGGTCAGCGCCGTGCTGCCGGCCGTGACCGCCGGGCTCGCGATCGTGCCGGTGCTGGTGCGGAGCCTGCGCACCCAGCTGGTCGAGACGCTCGAGGCGGACTTCGTGGCGACCCTGCGCGCCGCCGGGCTCCCCGAGCGGCGCATCCTCGCCCGGCACGTGCTGCGCGGGTCCGCGCTGCCGGCGCTCGTGCTGGTCGGCACGCAGGTGTCCTACCTGATCGGCGGCACGCTCGTGGTGGAGAAGGTGTTCGCGCTGCCCGGCCTGGGGACCCTGATGTTCGACGCGATCGGCGACCGGGACCTCCCGGTCATCCAGGGCGTCGTGATCTGGACCGCGCTGGCGGTGGTGCTGGTGACGCTGCTGACCGACCTCGCGGCGGCCCGGCTCGACCCCAGGACGGTGCACGCGTGAGCGCCGCTCCGCCCCGGGTCGTGCCCGTGCTCGAGGTGGTGGACCTCCGTCCCGCGCGGCGGCCCCGGCCCGGGGGCACGCTCGTCGCCGGCACGCTGGTCCTCGGGGCGGTCGTGCTGGTCGCGGTGCTCGCCCCGGTGATCGCGACGCACGACCCGGCCGCGCAGGACCTGCGCGCGGGGCTGCTGCCCCCCTCGGCCGAGCACCTGCTCGGCACCGACGCGCTGGGCCGCGACGTGTTCTCCCGGCTGGTGCACGCCACCCGGACCGACCTGCGGGTCGGCGTCGTCACGGTGCTGGTGCCGTTCGTGCTCGGGACCCTGCTCGGCAGCGTCGCGGGCTACGCGGGCGGCCGGCTCGACCGGGCGCTCTCGGCGGTCGTGGACACCGTGCTGGCCTTCCCGTTCTACGTGCTGGTCCTGGCGGTCGTCGCGGTGGTCGGCGCGGGGGAGAGGGGCATCTACGTCGCGTACGCGCTGGTCGGCTGGGTGGCCTACGCCCGGCTGATGCGCGCCGCCACGGCCGTGGCGTCCCGGCAGCCGTGGGCGCTCGCGGCACGGGACTCGGGGCTGTCCCACCCGCGCGTGCTGCTCCGGCACGTGCTGCCCAACACCGTGCCGCAGGCGGTGGTGTTCCTGTTCTCCGACGTCGTGCTCGTCGTCGTCGCCGTGGTGACGCTGTCCTACCTGGGGCTCGGCATCCAGCCGCCGACGCCGGACTGGGGGTCGATGATCGCCGACGGCCAGCCCTTCCTCGCGACACGGTGGTGGATCTCCGCCGCGCCGGCGGCGGCGGTGGTCGTCACCGGCGTCGGGCTCTCGCTCGTGGCCGACGGGCTGAACGACCGGTGGCGGGACCGATGAGCAGCGGGCTGCGGGTCGAGGGGCTGAGCGTCGCCCTGCGCGACCGGAACGGCACCCGCCGGGTGCTGGACGACGTCTCGCTCGAGGTGCCGGCGGGCGGCGCGCTGGGCGTCGTGGGAGAGTCCGGGTCGGGCAAGAG
>DAMBCY010000013.1:15020-21226 GCA_032056255.1 Cellulomonas sp.
GCGGGCCGTGCTCGGGCTGCTGCCGCCCCGGGCGACGGTCGAGTCGGGGCGCGTGACGGCGTTCGGCGCGACGCGCCCGCTCGGTCCCCGGGGGCTGCGGGTCGCGGGACCCGGGCGGGTCGGCATGGTGTTCCAGGACCCGCTCGCCGCGCTGGACCCCCTCGTCCGGGTCGGCGCCCAGGTCGAGGAGGTGTGCCGCGTCGTGGGCCGGGACGGCCGGGGCGCCGCGCGTGCCCGGACCCGTGCGCTCCTCGTGCAGGCCGGGCTCCCCGATCCGGACGCGCTGGTGCGGCGGTACCCGCACGAGCTGTCCGGCGGGCAGCGGCAGCGGGTCGTCATCGCGCTCGCCCTGGCCGCCCGCCGCGAGGTCCTGCTCTGCGACGAGCCGACCACCGCGCTGGACGTCACCGTGCAGGCCACGATCCTGCGGCTGCTCGACCGGCTGCGGGCCGACCTCGGGCTGACGGTCGTCCTGGTCAGCCACGACCTCGCGGTGGTCGCGTCCGTGTGCGAGGACCTGGCCGTGCTGCGGCACGGGCGCGTCGTCGACCGCGGCGCGGTGCGCGAGGTCCTCGCCGCGCCGGGCCACCCGTACACCCACGAGCTCGTCGCGGCCGCCCGCGCGCTGGAACCGGAGGTGCCGTGAGCACAGGATCGCTGACCGTCCGCGGGCTCGCCGCGGCCTACGCCGGGACACCGGTGCTGCACGACGTCGACCTGCACGTGCCCGCGGGCGGCATCGCGGGAGTCGTGGGGGAGTCGGGCTCCGGCAAGACGACGCTCGCGCGCTGCGTGACCGGCCGGGTCGTGCCGGTCGCGGGAGAGGTGCTGCTCGACGGGGCGCCGCTCCCGGCCCGCCGCACCGTCGCGCAGCGGCGGGCCGTGCAGACCGTCTACCAGGACCCGTTCGCGTCCCTGAACCCGCGCCTCACCGTCGGCCGGGTGCTCGGGGAGCTGCTCGCGGTCCACGGCCTCGCGCCCCGGGGGGCGCGGCGCGACCGCGCCCGGGAGCTGCTGGACCTCGTCGGGCTGCCCGCCGCCACCCTCGACGCGCACCCCGCGCGGTTCTCCGGCGGGCAGCGGCAGCGGATCGCGATCGCCCGCGCCCTGGCGGTGGAGCCGCGCGTGCTGGTGGCCGACGAGCCGACCTCCGCCCTCGACGTCGCGGTGCAGGCCGCCGTCCTCGACCTGTTCGCCCGGCTGCGCGCGGAGCTCGGGCTCACGATCCTGCTCATCTCGCACGACCTCGCGCTGGTCGCGCACCTGTGCGACACCGTGACGGTGCTGCGGGACGGGCGGGTGGTCGAGCAGGGCGACGCCGGCGCGGTGCTCCGCCGCCCGCGGCACCCCTACGCGCAGGCGCTCGTGGCCGCGGTCCCGCGGCTCCCGGGCGGGACCGCCGCCCCGGCACGCCCCACCACCCCGGGGGTGCCCGCGTGACGCGGCCGGACGGGTCGCGGCCGCGGGTCCGCCTGCTCGCGCCGGTCGGCACCGACCTGCACGTCGCCGCGGAGCTGCGGGCCGCCCGCCGTGCGGTGCGCCCCGGCACCCGGGTCGAGGTCCGGCACCTGCCCGGTCTGCCGGCCACCGTCTACGTCCCGCCCGAGGAGCTCTTCGTGCCCGCCCTCGTCCGCGCGGCGGTCGCGGCGGAGCGCGAGGGCGTCGACGCGATCGGCATCTCCTGCTGCTCGGACCCGGGGCTCGACGCGGTGCGTGCGGCGGTCTCGGTCCCGGTCACGGCGCCGTTCGAGTCCGCGTGCGCCCTGCTGCCCGCCCTCGGACCGCTGGCCGTGCTGTGCGTCGACGTGCCGCCCGGGGCGGGCGAGAGCGAGGCGGTCGGCGCGGACTGGGTGCCCGTGCTGGCCGCCCGGTACGGGGTCGCCGACCTGGTCCCCCCGCCGTACCCCGTGCCGGTCGCGCGGCCGGCCGTCGAGCGCGGCGACCCGCGCGCGGTGGGCGCCGCGCTCGTCGCGGCCCAGCGGGAGGGCCTGCGGCGGCACGGTCCCGCGGTCGCCCGCACGGCGGAAACGGCCGGGGCGCGCGCCCTCCTGCCGGCCTGCACCTACTGGACCGGGACGACCGGTGTCCTCGCGGCGTCGACCCGGCTCCCGGTGCTGGACCCGGTCGAGGTGCTGGCCCGGCACGTCGAGGCGCTCGCCCTGGCGCGCGGCCCGGCCACCGCCGGCGGCGCGCCCACCCCCGGCGGCGCGCCCACCGACGAGACCACCACCCCGACCCGCGCCCTGGACGGACACCCGTGAACCAGCCGCTCTCCCCGCTCGCCGGCGCAGCCGCGCCGTCTCCCGCGCCGCGCCCCGCACCCTCTCCCGCGCCGTTCACCGCGGCGCGCTACCACCGGGTCGCCGACCGCCTCGGCGTGCTCGCAGGCGGGGCCGGTCCCACCGTGCTCGTGCAGGCCGAGGCGGTCGTCGCGCTGGAGGCGCTGGCGCACGGCCTCGGCCGGTCCGCCCGGCCCGTGCTGAGCATCGAGTCCAGCCGGTACGGGCGCTGGTCGACCGGGTGGCTGCGTGCCGCCGGCGCGCCGGTGACCGCCCTGGAGCTGCCCGACGGCGAGCTGGTGGACCCGGACCGGGTGGACGACCTCCTCGCGCGGCTGCCGGGCGCGGCGGTGGTGGTCGTCACCCAGGCCGAGACCCTCACCGGGGTCGTGCACCCGGTGGACCGGCTCGCCGAGGTGGCGCACGCCCACGGGGCGCTGCTCGCCGTCGACGCGGTCGCCGCCGTCGGCGGGCTGCCCGCGCCCCGGGACGCCGACGCGGTGGTGGTCGGCCCGCAGAAGGCGGTGCAGGGTCCGGCCGGCCTGTCCGCCGTGACGCTGTCCGAGGCCGGGTGGGCGCTCCTGGAGTCCGCGCAGGACCCGCGCACGCCGTCGGTGCTGAACCTGCCCTACCTGCGGCGCGCCGACGAGCTCGGCACCGTGCCCGGCACGCCGTCGGTCCTGGAGCTGGTCGCCGCCGAGGACGCCCTGGACGCCCTGGACCGGGAGGGCCTCGCGGTCCGGCTGGACCGGCACGCCCGCACGCGGGACGCGGTGCGCGCGGGCCTGCGCGCGGCAGGTCTGACCCCCTGGGTCCGGGAGGACGCCGCCGCCAGCACGCTCGCGACCACCGTCGCGGTCCCGGCCGGGGCCGACGCGGCCGGGCTCGCCGCGCTCGCACAGGCCGCCGGCGGCCGCTGGGAGGTCGGCGGCGCCACGCCCCGCGGCCCGTACCTGCGGGTCGGGCACCACGGGCGGGACGCCGGCCTGCCCCGGGCCCTGACCGAGGTGGTCACGCTCGCCGCCGCGGCGCGGGACCTCGGCCTGCCCGCCGACCCGGGGGCGGGTGCCGTGGCCGCGGCACGCGCCTGGGCCGGGACCCCGTGACCGACCGACCCCGCCCGCCCCTCGGAGGAGGACCGACCATGACCTACCGCCTCGCCGCCGACGTCGGCGGCACGTTCACCGACATCGTCCGGCTCGACACGCGCACCGGCGCGTCCGTGGCCACCAAGGTGCCCACCACCCCCGACGACATCGCCCGCGGCGTGGTGCGCGGCTTCGACGAGATCGTCGACGGGGACTACGGCCGGGTGTCCGGCATCGTCTACGGCACGACCGCGGGGCTGAACGCGCTCATCCAGCGCACCGGCGCCCGGACCGCGCTCGTGACGACCCGGGGCTTCCGCGACGTGTACGAGATCGGTCGCGGCAACCACCCGGAGATGTACGACAACCAGTACCGCAAGCCGCAGCCGCTGCTCGCCCGCCGCGACGTCGTCGAGGTGGACGAGCGGGTCGACGCCCGCGGCCGCGTCGTGCGGCCGGTCGACCCGGACGAGCTGCGCGCCGTCGCCCGGTCGCTCGCCGGGCGGTACGACGCCGTGGCCGTCGCCTTCGTGCACGCCTACGCCCAGCCGGCGAACGAGCGCGCGGCGGCGGCCGCCCTGCGGTCGGTGCTGCCGGACGACGTGCCGGTGTCGCTGTCGAGCGACGTCGCCCCCGAGCTCGGCGAGTACGAGCGCACCAGCACGACCGTGCTGAACGCCTACATGGCGCCGATCATCCGCCGGTACGTGACCCGGCTGCGCGCCCTGCTGACCGAGCGCGGGTTCGCCGGCGAGGTGCTGGTGATGCAGTCCAACGGCGGGGTGCTGACCGAGCGGGTCGCGGCCGAGCAGCCGGTGCGCATCGTCATGTCCGGGCCGGTCGGCGGCGTCATCGGCGCCGGGGTGCTCGGCGCGGGCCTCGGCCTGCCCGAGCTGCTGGCCGTGGACATGGGGGGCACCTCGTTCGACGTCAGCCTGCTGCTCGGCGGCGAGCCGCAGACCGCCCTGGAGTCCGAGCTCGAGGGGTTCCCGGTGCTGACCCCGACCGTGCAGACGCTGAGCGTCGGCGCGGGCGGCGGCAGCGTCGCGTGGACCGAGGCGGGCGGCATGCGCGTCGGGCCGCGGAGCGCCGGTGCGCGACCGGGCCCGGTGTCCTACGGCCACGGCGGCACCGAGCCCACCACCACGGACGCGAACGTCGTGCTCGGCCGCATCGACCCCGCCCGGTTCCTGGGCGGGCGGATGGCCGTGGACGCGGACCTCGCCCGCGCCGCGCTCGACCGGTACGGCGCCGGCCTCGGGCTGTCCGCCCAGCAGGCCGCCGAGGGCGTGCTGACCATCTCCGGCACGACGATGGCGGACGCGATCCGCCGCATCACCCTGCGCCGCGGCCTCGACGCCCGGGACTTCGTGCTGCTCGCGTACGGGGGAGCGGGGCCGTTGCACGCGGTCGACCTGGCCGAGGAGCTCGCGATCGACCGGGTGGTCGTGCCGCCGCGGCCCGGGGCGTTCTCCGCCTGGGGCATGCTGCACGCCCCGCTGCGCAGCGACGGCGTCGTGGCCGTGCTCCGGGACCTCGCCGATCTGTCCGACGCCGACCTGGACGCCGCGTTCGCGCGGGTGCTCGACGGCCTGGACCCGACGCTGGTCGCCGCGGTCGAGGCCACCGGCGCCACCACGCAGGAGCGCTCGCTCGACCTGCGGTACGCCGGGCAGAAGTACACCGTGAACCTGCGCCTCGACGCCCTGCCCGGCGTGCACACCGTCCGCAAGGCGTTCGACGAGCGGTACCAGCAACTGTTCGGGTTCGCGTCCCCCCGCACCCCCGTCGAGGTGGTCAACGCGCGGCTCGGGCTGGTCGGGGCCCGGCCGGTCCCGGCCGCCGACGCACCGGCGTCCGGGGCGCCGGCCGCACCGGGCACCGCCCCGACCGCCGGCACGGCCGCGGGCGCGACCTCCGTGGAGCGCGCCGGCCTCGCCCCCGGGGCGACGCTGACCGGCCCGGTCGTCGTCACCGAGCTGACCGCCACCACCTCCGTCCCCGCCGGCTGGCGCGCGACCGTCGAGCGCGACGGATCCCTCAGCCTCACCCGCGACCCGGCCACCGGCCGCTGACCGAGAGGAACCCCGCGTGCCCGCACAGCCCGCTCCCGCCACGCCGTCCGCCCCGCCCCTGAGCCCCGTCGTCGTCGAGGTGATCCGCAACGGGTTCACCGCCGCGGCGGAGGAGATGAGCGTCGCCCTGTTCCGCGGCGCCCACACCCCGGTGATCTACGAGGCGAAGGACTGCTCCGTCGGCGTCTACGACGCCGGCGCCCAGCTGCTCGGGCAGGCCCCGGGCCTGCCGATCTTCCTGGGCAACATCCAGGCCTGCATCACCTACGTCACGGAGCGCGTCGGTCTGGACGGCTACGCCGACGGCGACGTGTTCGTCCTGAACGACGCCTACATCCAGGGGTCGCACCTGACCGACATCACGGTGCTCGCACCGATCTTCGTGGACGGTGTGCCCGTCGCGTTCGCGGCCACCCGTGCCGACGGCGGGCACCTGGGCGGGGCGGACCTCGGCGTCTCCACCGGGACCACGCACATCTACCAGGAGGGTCTGCGCATCCCGCCGGTCCGCCTGGTCAAGGCCGGCGTCCCGGACGAGGAGCTGTTCGCCGTCCTCGCCCTGAACAGCTTCTTCCACGACGCGCGCCGGGGGGACCTGGAGGCGCAGATCGCCGCGTGCTGGACCGGCGCCGAGCGGGTGCGCGCCCTGTACCGCCGGTTCGGGCGGGAGACCGTCGAGGCCGCCACCGCCGACATCTTCCGGCAGTCCGAGGAGCTGGACCGGCGCACGGTCGCCGCCGTCCCGGACGGCACGTACACCGCCA
>DAMBCY010000014.1:0-20751 GCA_032056255.1 Cellulomonas sp.
CAGACGCCGTCCGGGGTGACCTCGACGAGCACCCCCGAGGTGTCCATCACCAGGTAGCCGTCGCCGTCGGGTGCCACCGCGATGCTCACCGGGACGCCGAGGCCTGCCGGGCCGCCGTTGGGGGAGCCGCCCTCGACCGGGCCGGAGAACGTGCCCACGGCCGCGCCCGACGCGTCGAGGTGCGTGAGCGTGGTGCTCCCGTCGTCCTGCGACGCGACGAACAGCGTGCCGTCGTCCTGCGGGTAGAGGGCGCCCTCCGGCAGCCGGACGCCGCTGTCCCGCAGCGCGCCGTCGGGGTCCACCAGCTGCGCGGTCCGCGACCCCGAGGTCACCACGGCGGCCACGGCGTCGTCGTCGCCCTCGGGGGTCCAGCCGAGCACCGCGACGACCGTGCCGAGGTCGCGGTCCAGGTCGGTCTCCCACGCATGGTCCCCGTCGGCGGCGATCCCGACCAGGGTGCGCGCGCCCGAGGTCGTGACGACCAGGCCGTCCGGGGTCAGGGCGAAGGTCCGGGGCGGGCCGGCGGAGTCGGTGGCCGGGATCTCCGTGCGGCTCTCCTCGCCCCCGCCCGACCCGTAGCGCACGAGCGTCGCGACGTCGTCGGAGATCGACAGCGCCGCGACGTGGTCCCCGGCCGCGGCGAGCCAGGGGGAGGGGCCGTCGACGGTCGCCGCGGCGGTCAGCACCCGGACGACGCTCGCACCGTCCGGGTCGACGGGGGCGACGTACCGCCCGACGTCGGCGACCCCGCACAGCGGCACGACGGACGCGCCGGACACCGGCTGCGCGGCGGTGGCGGGGGCCTCGGCCTCCCGGGTCAGCCCGATCGCGGCGACGCCCGCCACGGCGGCGACGACCACCGCGGCGGTCGCGGCCAGAGCGACCCGGGTACGGCGGTCCGAGCCGCGCAGCCGGGCCAGGCGGCCCGGCCGGCGTCCGCCCGCCGGGGCCACGAGCGCGGCACGACGGCGGCGCTCCTCCTCGTCGGACCCGCGTGCGGGACCGGTGCCGGTGGTGCCGCCGCGGGCCACGTCAGATCACGTCCGCGAAGCCACGCTCCAGCTTCGAGAACACCAGCATGCCGGCCACGAACACCGCCACGCTGACCCCCGCCCCGGCGAACGCCTGCCACAGGGGTGGTGCCTCCAGCCCGAGCAGCGCCCAGCGGAAGCCCTCGAGCATCCAGCTGAGCGGGTTGATGTCGAACAGCCACTTCACGTCGGACGCGACCGCCGACAGCGGGTAGGCCAGCGGGCTCGCGTACAGCAGGGTCTGCAACGCGAACGGCACCACGTAGGCCACGTCGCGGAACTGCACCATGAGCGCCGAGGCCATCAGCCCGAGGCCCGACGCGAGCAGCGCGGCCATCAGCAGCCAGATCGGCAGGGTGACGATCGCCGCGCCCGGGGCGACGCCGGCCACCGCCATCAGCACGACCATGACCAGCGCCGCGACGCCGACGTCCACGGCCACCGACAGGATGCTGGACAGCGGCACGAGCGCCCGGGGGAAGAACACCTTGGAGACGAGCGCCTGGTTGTTCACCAGCGACGGGGCCGCGCGGCTGACGATGCCGTTGAACAGCGTCCACAGCAGCATGCCGGCGAAGCTGAACACGAAGTACGGCACGCCGTCGGACTCGAACCCGGCGATCCGGCCGAACACGATGGAGAACACGCCGGCGCTCAGCAGCGGCTGCAGCACGACCCAGATCACGCCGAGCGCGGTCTGCCGGTAGCGCAGCGTGATGTCCCGGACGCCGAACCGGGTGAAGACCTCCCGGGCCTCCCACAGCTCCCGCCAGGACGGGATGGAGAACCGTGACGGCGGGGTGATGACGATCTCGCGGGCCATGGCGTGTCCTCAGCGGGTCTCGTAGCGGAAGTCCGCCAGCACGGCGCCGTAGGCCAGACCCTCGTCGGAGACGGCGGCCGGGTACGGCAGGACGGGGTGGATCTCGAAGCGGGCCGCGCCCTCGAACTGGTCGACCATCCCGGACGCGCAGACGAACAGGTCCACGCCGTACTCCCCGGGCTTCAGCCAGGGCGAGCTGATGGTCAGGTGCACCTTCTGCTCCTGCGTGCCGTCGAGCCACAGCCCGCTCAGGCGCGAGTCCATCTGCGCGATCACGTTGCCGTGCGCGTCGACGATGTGGCACGACACGAAGTACCGGCCGACGAAGTCGGGGTTGGCGCTGACGGTGAACTCGACGGACTTCTCCTCCGTCGTGCGGTAGAGCGGGCTGGACACCTCGGCGCTGGTGATGCGCAGGTCGCCGGTGCCGGGACGGCGGTCGATGTCGGACTGCTCGGTCACGACCCGGTCGCGGCTGGTCTGGTAGAGCTCGATCGCGGTGTCGACGTCGCCCTGGTAGGTGAGCCGGCCGGCCTCGAGGTAGAGCGCCTGGGTGCACAGGGCGGTGACCGTCTGCACCTGGTGGCTGACGTACAGGACGGTGCGGCCCTCGGCGGCGGCCGAGCGCATCCGCTCGATGCACTTGGCCTGGAACTCGGCGTCGCCGACGGCCAGCACCTCGTCGATGGCCAGGATCTCGGTCTCCAGGTGGGCGGCGACCGCGAACGCCAGCCGCACGTACATGCCGGACGAGTACCGCTTCACCGGGGTGTCCAGGAACCGCTCGACGCCGGAGAAGGCCACGATCTCGTCGAACCGGCTCTGGATCTCCTTCTTGTGCATCCCGAGCAGGGTGCCGTTGAGGAACACGTTCTCCCGGCCGGTCAGCTCGGGGTGGAACCCGGTGCCGACCTCCAGGAGGCTGCCGACCCGCCCGCCCAGCCGGATCACGCCGGAGGACGGCGCGGCGACGCGGGTGAGCAGCTTGAGCAGCGTGCTCTTGCCCGCGCCGTTGCGCCCGAGGATGCCGACGGCCTGGCCGGGCTCGATGCTGAAGTCGAGGTCCCGCAGCGCGTCGAACGTCTCGTGCTGCGCGCGGTGGAACGGGTTGCGCAGCCGGCGGGCCACGGCCTCGCCGGCAGTCGTCGACGCGTCGGCGGTGCGGATCCGGTACTGCTTGCCGAGGCCGTGCACCTCGATCGCGGGGGTCTGGCTCATCGGGACCTCTCGGAGGTGGGCTGGAGGAGCGCGTCGGGGGCGTCTGCGGGGGGCGCCGAGGGGACAGCGGACCGCTCGTCGCGGTACAGCGCCTCGTACCGGTCGACGACGGACGTGAGGGAGAACTCGCGGGCGCGCTCCAGGCCGGCCGCGGCCAGCTCCGCGCGGCGGGCGGGGTCGGCGAGCAGGTCCGCCAGCGCGGTGCCGAGCCCGGCGAGGTCGGTCAGGACCCCGGTGCGCCCCTCGTCCGTCAGGTACCGGGCGCCGACGTTCGGGGTGGCGACCACGGGCAGCCCGGCGGCCATCGCCTCGGCGTAGGGGATCCCGAAGCCCTCGTACGACGACGGCAGGCAGAACGCCCACGCCCGGCGGTACGCGTCGGCGAGCTCGGCGTCGGACAGCCGCCCGAGCACCCGCACGCCGGGACCGGGATCCGCGGGGGCGTCCCGGCTGACCATCCACAGCTCCGCGTCGGGGTGGCGCGGGAGGACGTCGCGCTGGAACGCCGCGGCCAGGTCCTTGCCGCGCTTGCGGCCCTCCCAGGTGCCCACGAACAGCACGACGGGGTGGTCGGCGCGCGGCACGTCCGCGTGCGGGGCGAACCGCCGCGTGTCGACGCCGCACGGGATGACGCGGTCCACCCAGGGCGTCCACACCCGCGTCCGGGGCGAGATCACCACGGTCTCGTCCGCGACCAGGCTGGCCAGCACCTCGGTGAACCCGAGCAGCACCATGCGGGCGCGCTCCTTGAGGCCGCGGATGCGCAGCGCCTCCTCGAAGCACGAGCCGTTGATGGTCCGCACGTGCCGCGGCACCCGGCGGCGCCACAGCCAGTAGTCGTCCCCGTGGGCGTGCAGCACGTCGTAGCCCGACAGGTCCTCGCGGCGCAGCCGCTGCGCGAACCGGAACGTGCGCAGGTGCCCGGTCATCTCCAGGTGCCGGTGCCCGTAGGTCGCGCCCGGCACCGGCGGGCAGTCGCTGAGCACGTCCACGTGGTGGCCGCGGCGGGTGAGCTCGGTCGCGAGCTCGTGCACCTGGTAGCCGATGCCCTGCTTGCTGGTGCTCGGCAGGTAGTAGGACACCATCGCGATCCGGAGCGGCCGCCGGGGGGCCCGGGGGTGGCTCATCGGGTCAGCCCGCCGTGCAGCGCCTGCAGCCAGCCGTGGCCGTGCTCCAGGTCGGGCTCGAGGTGGTTGCCCTCGGCCCACTCGTTCCAGGACTTGACCCACAGCAGCCGCTCCTCGGCCGGGCGGTCCTGCAGCCGGCCGACGGCCTGGCGCACGTGCCGCTCGAACACCGCGGGCTCCGAGCCGGTGACGACCAGGCCGCGGCGGCCCGAGCGGGGGCTGTTGTCCCAGTTCGGGTACACGCAGGGCTGGAGGCGGTCGGACAGGCCGGCGGGGACCTCGTGCAGGTCGGTGGCGTGCGGGTACACCTCGGGACGGCGCAGCAGCTTGCGGCCGGCGCGCATCTTCAGCACGTCGATCCGCTCGTTGCGCGCGGGCAGCCGCATGTACACCCCGGAGTCGAACCCGGCGGCGTCCACGTCGGTGTACCGCGGGCCGCGCCCGAGCAGGTCGGACACCTCCGCGACCAGGTACAGCCCCGGCAGCCCCGCGGCGCGGGCCATGGCCTGCCAGCGGTCCACGAACGCCGCGGCGTCCGGCAGCTCCTCGGGGCGGAACACGTAGAACACCGGCTTGTCGTCGACCCGCAGGTACCGCTCGTCCCGGAAGGCGGGCAGCAGCGTCTCGAAGTGCGCGCGCTCGTCCTCGGGGCCGGGGTACGTCTGCTCCATCAGGATGCGGTCGCTGGCGCCGTGCCAGATGCCGCTCCACGTCTGGTTCGCCCACGCGAGGCAGAACTTCACCGACGGGCTGCCGGTCTTCAGCACCTCGGTGAACGGGCGCTCGAGCATGCGCCGGCCGTCGCCGAACCAGTAGTGCCAGTAGACGAACGCCTCGACGCCGTAGCGCTGCGCGAGGTCGCTCTGGGCCTCGCGCGCCTCGGGGAGGCGCAGGTCGTAGAACCCGAGGTCGGCGGGCAGGTGCGGCTGCACGTGGCCGCGGAACAGCGGGCGGGCCCTGGCGGTGTTGGTCCACTCGGTGAAGCCGGGACCCCACCAGGCGTCGTTCTCCGGCACCGGGTGGTACTGCGGCAGGTAGAACGTCACGGCGCGGGCGCGCAGGTCGCTCGTCGTGTGCGTCTCGGGCACAGGGGTCCCCTTCGCGTCGTGTCGGTGACTGGTCCGGGGGCGGGTGCTCCACCTCCGCAGGCCCGTTCCTGTTCCTGGAGTCTATGAGTGCATTTGTCCGGTTTGTCCGCCGGACCCGGGTGAAGTGCCTGGCATCCGGGTGACGTACCCCTCGGTGCCACCCGCACCCCCGGGGAGGCCTCCGCGCCCCGACGGAGGTCCCCCCGCACCCCTCCCTCGCCCGCGGGCCCGGCGCGCGGGCCGCGAGGGTGGGGTCGGGAGGGTGGGGGAGGGGGCGCCGGGGTGCCCCCTCGGGGGGCGGGACCCTCCCTCGGGGTGCGGGTGGCACCGAGGGGAGGTCAGGAGAGGGAGGACTGGGCTTCGCGGAGGCGGTCGACCAGGCGGCCCTCGGGCAGGGTGACGTCGTCGTACGTGAGGGTGGCGTCCTTCGGGACCGCGCGGACGAGGGTGCAGCCCTCGGCCACGCCGACGGGGAGCAGGCGCTCGTCGCGGGTGACGGACGCCCGCTCCGCCTGGCCGTAGTAGTGGTAGCCGCCGAGGGCGTCCAGCACCGTGCCGGCGGCCAGGTCGGTCTTGGCGGTCGTGACCACCTCGACGCTCGGGGCGCCGAGCGGGCGGATCGTGGCGTCCCCGAGCAGGAACGCCCGGGCGATCGTGTTCGGCACCTCGAAGTGGCACAGGTGGTACGGCGCGTAGAACGAGTAGAGCGGCCCGGTGCCGAGCTTGTAGAGCTCGAGGTAGTGCCGCTGCTTCGGGTCGTCGTGCGTCGCGAGCACGTACACCCCGGGACCGGGGCGGGCGCCGACGACGTAGTCCACCGCGCCGCCGAGCGCGCGGAGCTCGTCGACGTCGTACCGGGCGGTGAGCTCGTCGACGTGCCCGTCGTGGTCCATGCCGAGCATGCCGCGCCGGTGCACGGACATGCCGGTGGCGTTGGCGACCAGCGCCTGCTCGACCGACACCTTGGTGCCGTCCGCGAACGAGGTGACCATGTGCGGGTCCTGGCCCCACCGCTCCGCGAACGCCTTCTGCGTCGTCGGGGTGCGGTACTCGTCCTGCAGCCCCTTGATGTTGCCCGCGACCAGCGGCGTCAGGCCCAGGCCGCTGACGAACCGGTAGAGGTTCATCTGCACGCCCGGCTGGTCGCCGTCGCAGCCGGTGTAGACCACGCCGGCCTTGTCGGCCAGGCGCGCCAGCTCGGCCCCGACCGTGGCGTCGACCTCGGCGTTCATCAGCACCAGGTGCTTGCCGTGCTCGAAGCAGGCCAGGGCCACGTGCGCGCCGAGCTCGACGGCACCGGTGACGTCCACGACCACGTCGACCGCGTCGGACGCGATCGCGACGCGGTAG
Organism: Cellulomonas sp.; assembly: GCA_032056255.1. GTDB lineage: Bacteria > Actinomycetota > Actinomycetes > Actinomycetales > Cellulomonadaceae > Cellulomonas. Next base: position 6,638 of record DAMBCY010000014.1, read on the forward strand.
TCCGGCGTCACCGCGGGCGTCCCGGAGGCGGCGGCGCGGGCCAGCGCGGCGGGGGAGTCGACCTCGACGACGCCGGTGCGGCCCGCCTCGGTGTAGGCGCGCACGCCCTGCTCCGGGTGCCGGGCGGCGATCGCGACGACGTCCATGCCGGGCACGGAGTTCGTGATCTGGTTGACCAGGCCGCGGCCCATGAACCCGGCGCCGACCAGGGCGACCCGGATCGGCCGGCCGTCGGACTGGCGGGCGCGCAGCAGCGTGTCGATGACGATCACCGGCCCACCTCCGCGGCGCCGACCAGCGGCCACGACGCGTCCTTGTCCGAGATCTCCGTGACCGGGACCGGCCAGGAGATGCCGAACGCGGCGTCGTCGTACCGGAAGCCCTGCTCGCCCTCGGGGGCGTAGAAGCCGCTGACCTGGTAGATGACCTCGGCGTCGTCGGTGAGCGTCTGGTAGCCGTGCGCGACGTAGGGCGGGATGAACAGCGCGCGCCGGTTCGCCGCGGACAGCTCGACCATCACGTGCTGCCCGTAGGTCGGTGAGTCCGGCCGCACGTCCACGGCCACGTCCACGATCGCGCCGGCGGTGCACCGGACGAGCTTGCCCTCCGCGTACGGCGGCACCTGCCGGTGCAGGCCGCGCAGCGTGCCCGCGCGGTGGTTGTACGACAGGTTGCACTGCACGACGGCGGTGTCCAGGCCGTGCGCCTCGAACTCGTGGGTGTCGAAGGTCCGGGCGAAGAACCCGCGGTCGTCGCCGCGCTGCTCCAGGTCGACGATCGTCACGCCGTCGACGGCGGTGGTCGTGTAGATCACGGGTTCACCGTCCAGAACAGCTGCGGGTCCAGCTGGCCGGTCTTGAGCAGGTGCTCGATCTGGGCGAGGCGGGTGTGCCCGCGCCCGGTGAACGTCTCGGCGTCCATCGCGATCTGCTCGAAGACGCGGTGCAGCTGGGCGGCGCCGGCGGCGGCGTCCCAGTCGGTCTCGAAGCCGGGCAGCACCTCGCGGATCTTCGCGAACGACACCCGGTAGGACCGGTTGTCCGCGCTGGGCTCGCCGAACGACACCTCGCAGCCGGGGAACTCGGCGCCGACGGTCTCCGCGATCTCCCGGACCGTGTAGTTGTTGGCGTCCGCGCCGACGTTGAGCACCTGGGCGTGCACGGACTCCCGGGGCGCGTCGAGCACGGCCCGGATCGCCTTGGCGATGTCCAGCCCGTGCACCAGCGGCCGCCACGGCGTGCCGTCCGACGTCATCGCGATCCGGTGCGTCGTCCACGCCAGGCCGGCCAGGTTGTTCAGCACGATGTCGAACCGCTGCCGCGGCGAGGCGCCGAACGCCGTCGCGTTGCGCAGGAACGTGGGGGAGAAGTCGTCGTCGGCCAGGGCCGTGACGTCCCGCTCCACCAGCGCCTTGCACCGCGCGTACGCCGTCTGCGGGTCGGTCGGGCTGGTCTCGTCGACCGTCCCGTCCGCGACGCCGTAGACGGAGCACGACGACATGTAGACGAACCGGGACACCCCGGCGCGCTTGGCGGCGGACGCGAGCCCGACCGAGCCGTGGTGGTTGATGTCGTAGGTGACGTCGCCGATCCGGTCCCCGATGGGGTCGTTCGACAGCTCCGCCATGTGCACGACGGCGTCGAACCCCGCGAGGTCGTCCGGCGTGACGTGCCGGATGTCCTTGACCAGCGTGTGCGGCGTCTCGTGCACGCCGTTGTAGAGCCAGCCGTTCTTGTAGTAGCCGGTGTCGAGGCCGGTGACCTCGTCGCCGCGGCTCAGCAGCGTCGGTGCGAGCAGGCTGCCGAGGTACCCCTCGGTGCCGGTGACCAGGATGCGCACGTGCTCAGTCCTCCCAGATCTTCCACGGAGCGCGGCCGCTGTCCCACAGCCCGTTGAGCTCCGTCCAGTCGCGGAACGTGTCCATGCCCATCCAGAAGCCCTCGTGCTCGAACACGGAGAGCTGCCGGTCCCGGGCGAGCTGCTGCAGCGGCGCGCTCTCGAGCATCACCGCCGGGTCGTCGTCGAGGTACTTGTCGACGAACTCGCGCTCGAACACGAAGAACCCGCCGTTCACCCAGCCGTCGGCCAGGGTCGGCTTCTCGTTGAACTCGACCACGGTCTCGCCCTCGACCCGCATCTCGCCGTAGCGGCTGGACGGGTGCACGCCGGTCAGCGTGCCGAGCAGGCCGTGCTCGGTGTGGTGGCGCAGGGCGCCGGTGATGTCGACGTCGCCGATGCCGTCGCCGTAGGTGAGGGCGAACCGCGGGGCGTCCAGGTGGTCGGCGACCCGGCGGATGCGCGCGGCGGTCGCCGTGGTCAGCCCGGTCTCGACGAACGTGATCTCCCAGTCCTCCTTGGCGGCGGAGCCGTGGAAGACGGGCTCGGCGTCGGTGCCCTCGCCGCCGAGGTGCAGCGTGAAGTCCGAGGTGAGGTGCCGGTAGTCCAGGAAGTACTGCTTGATCAGGTCGCTCTTGTACCCGAGGGCCAGCACGAAGCGTCGGAAGCCGTGCTCCGAGTACGTCTTCATGATGTGCCAGAGGATCGGCCGTCCACCGATGTCCACGAGCGGCTTGGGCAGCTTCTCGCTGGCCTCGCGCAGGCGGGTGCCCATGCCGCCGCAGAGGATCACCACCGGGATGTCGGCGGGCGTCAGGTCGCCTGCGGTCATGGCTCCTCCAGGGTGCGGGACGGGTCCGAGCAGGTTGGCCGGCCGCGGTGCGGTGCGCGGCCGTGGCATCGAGGCTATGCGGGGCATACCGTCACAGATAGGTATGAACGGGTGAAAGTCGGACATATCACCCCGACCGGGGGCCGCGTCCTGAGCGGGCACCCGGGAGCTGTCCCCTGAACGGGGCTGCCGTTCACCCGCTCGGCGGGTGTAGGACAGGGTCCGTCCTGCGGTCGTGCGGGACCATCGACGACGACGCCCCCGGGGGAGAACCGATGCTGATCGACGCCCGCACGCTCCGCCCCGACACCGTCCGCACCGCGGACGTGGTGGTGGTGGGCTCCGGCCCCGCCGGCGTCACCGTCGCCCTGGAGCTGCTGGCGCGCGGGCTGGCCGTCGCCGTCCTCGAGTCCGGCGGCACCGAGGCCGACCCGGAGGCCGACCGGCTGCAGCACGCCGAGGACGGCCTGCGGTTCGGCACCGTCGACCAGATCAGCGGCACCCGCCGGGTCGGTGGCAACGCGACCATCTGGAGCGTGCAGATCGGTGCCGGCCGGCGCGGCCTGCGCCTGGTGCCGCTCGCCCCCTCGGACCTCGAGCCCCGGCCGTGGCTGCCGGGCAGCGGCTGGCCGATCGCCTTCGCGGACCTCCAGCCCGGGTTCCGGCGCGCGCAGGAGCTGTTCGGCCTGACGCCGACGGGTTACGACGCCGCCGCCTGGGAGGGCCCGGGCGCGCGCCGGCTGCCGCTGGACGACGCGGTCGTGCACAGCGACGTCTTCCAGTTCGCCGCCCGCGACGAGTTCGCCGTGCGGCACGTCCAGGCGCTCGTGGCGCACCCGTCCTGCTCCCTCTACCACCACGCCTACGCCGTGGAGCTGCGCACGGACCCCGGTGGGACGCGGGTCACGGAGGTCCGCGCGATGAGCACGCCGGGCCGCGAGGTGGTGTTCCGGGCGCCGACGGTCGTGGTCGCCGCCGGCGGGCTGGCGAGCACGCAGCTGCTGCTGTCCTCCGACGACGTGCGCCGGGGGCTGGACCGCGCGGGGGGCCGCCGGGGCACCGACCCCCTGGGCCGGAACTTCATGGACCACCCGCTGGTCGACGGCGGCGTCCTGGAGCCCGCCGACCGCGCCCTCGTCGACGACATGGCGCTGTACGACCTGCGCACCGTCGCGGGGGTGCCCGTCATGGGTCACCTGCGGATCGGCGACGACGCCGTGCGGTCCGAGCCCGTCGCGCAGCTCAGCACGATGTTCTTCCCGCGGCACGCGAGCCAGCGGGAGCCGGACGAGGCCGCGCCGGGGGTCGCGCGCGCGGCGGCGGGCCGGCGGTCCGCGGTGGCGGTCCGCGACGCGCTGCGGGCCCGTCGGCTGCCGCGACCCGGCGACGTGTGGGGCGCGGTCAGCCGCGCGGACGCGGTGCTGTCCCGGGCGCTGCACTCGGGCGGCCGGATGTCCACGTACGTCGGGCACGGCGGCTGGTCCACCTACAAGCACCCGTCGCGCAAGTTCGACCACCTGCGCGTGCTGCACCAGGCGGAGCAGGGGCCCCGCCCGGAGAACCGGGTCGTCCTGGGCCACCAGGCGGACGCGTTCGGGGTGCGCCGGCTGGCGGTCGAGTGGTCCTGGACGGCCGACGACCAGGCCGCCGCGACCCGCGCGCACCGGCTCGTCGCGGACGCCGTGCGCCGCGCCGGGCTGGGCGAGCTGCGGCTGGCCGGCGCGGCCGTGGCCCCGGCGGTGCTCGGGTCGTCGACGAACCACTACCTCGGCACCACCCGGATGAGCGTCGACCCGGCCACCGGCGTCGTGGACGAGCACCTGCGGGTGCACGGGCTGGAGAACCTCTACGTGGCCAGCACCTCGGTGTTCCCGACCGGGGGCTTCGCGAACCCGACCCTGACGCTGGTGGCGCTCGCGGCCCGGCTCGCCGAGGACCTGGGCACCGTGCTGGGGCTGTGAGCCGCCTGGGTGGCATCACCCGGCGATCGGGTGAAAAGCCGCAATTCGGACATCGGGACCGGGGGTGCGTGGCGCAGACTGGCCGGGCGGACCCGCGCCCGCCGCCCCGGTGGAGCCGACGGCACCCGTCCGCGCCCCGGGGGAGGCCCTGATGTCCCGCACCGTTCCCGACGCGCCCGGCGCCACCGAGCATCCCGCGCCCCGCCTGCACCGCGGCCGTGGCCGGGTGGTGCTGCGCCGCGACATGGGCGAGTTCGGCGCGCCCGCCGCCCGCCCGCTCCCGCGCCGCCTGCCGGTCGAGCTGGCCCGGCCCCTGCTGCGGCCGCTGTCCGCGCTCGTGTGCGTCGACACCCTGCTGCCGGTGGTCGCGCTGACCTTCGACGACGGCCCCGACCCGGCGCACACCCCCGGCATCCTCGACGTGCTCGCCCGGCACGGCGCCCACGCGACCTTCTTCGTGCTGAGCGAGGCCGCCGACCAGCACCCCGGGATCGTGCGGCGGATCGTCGCCGAGGGGCACGAGCTCGGCCTGCACAGCCACGACCACCGCCGCCGGCTGGCCCAGGTGCCCTACGCCGAGTCGATGCGGGTGGTCGCGGAGTCGCGCGCCGACGTCGAGCGGATCGCCGGGCGCCCGGTGCACCTGTTCCGGCCGCCGTACGGCTCGCACACCGTGCGCCAGCGCCGCGGCTGGGCCCGCCAGGGCCTGTGCGTGGTGCTGTGGTCCTCCTCCGTCGAGGACTGGTACCACGGCGAGCAGGACGAGATGGAGCAGCGGGCCTACGCGTCCCTGCACCCCGGCGCGATCGTCCTGATGCACGACACCCGGGCCGACCCGGAGCTCGCCGCCGACCCGGCCGACCTGCCCCGGCACGACCGCGCGGCCGTGCTGGACGCGTTCCTGACCCGCATCGCCGCCGACGGCTACACGACCCGCACCGCGGGCGAGCTCATCGCGGAGCACCCCCCGGTCCGCGCGATGATGCGCGACATGATGACCTGACCGCTCCCCCGGGGACCCGCCCCGCGGGCGGCGCCCAGGGAGGTGCCGAGGCGTCCGGGCGGCCCGCCACGCCCACCACCCTGGCCGCGCCGGGGTCACCCTCGACGCGGCGGAGGCACCGGAGGCACCGGCGGCACCGGCGGTCAGGCGGCGAGCTGCTCGTCGCCCGTCGGGCGGAGCACCTGGTCCGCGATCCGCACGATCTGCTCGGCGACGGTGCGCTGGTCGAGGAACGGCTCCGCCGCGTGGACCAGCCCCGCCGCGCCGATCACCGCGCGCCGGCCGGGGTCCGCGAGCAGCCCCTCCACGGCGGACGCCCACGCCTCCGGCGCCGCGTACGGGTCCACGAGGACGCCGCCGTCGCCGACGGCCTCGGGGAGCCCACCGGCCCGCGACGCGACCACCGGGATGCCGTTCGCGGCCGCCTCGAGCGCGACCCGCCCGAACGTCTCCACCACGCGCGAGGGCGCGAGCAGCACGGCCGTGCCGCGGTACACGTCGGCCATTCGCTCGGTCACGGGTCGCAGCCGGACGTTCGGGAGCCGGCGGAGCCGCGCGAGCAGGGCGGCCCGCTCGTCGGGGTCGAGCGCCCAGGCCTCCTGCAGCACGAACGACCGGTGCGGGAGCAGCGCGGCGACCGCGAGCGTGGTGTCGATGCCCTTCACGTCGCGCGGGTTGACCATCGTCACGTGCACCGGCTCGTGCTGGGCGCTGATGCACTCGCTCAGGTCGATCGGCGGGTAGACCACCGGCGTCGCCAGCCCGAGCGCCCGCTCCACCTCGCGCGCGACGAAGTGGGAGTTGCTGACGACGCGGACCTGCGGGTCCCGCAGCACGGTCGCGAAACCGGGGTCCGCGGCGCTGCGGCGCGCCAGCTCCTCGACCTCCAGCATCGCGACGACGCGGATGAGCACCGGCACCCCGTGGGCGTGCACCACCGGGATCAGGTCGAACGTCGACACGTCCTGCAGCACCGCCACGTCCCAGTCACCGCGCGCCAGGCGCTGGGTCACGGCGTCCTCCAGGCACCAGCTGCCGTACCGGGTCGTGCGGTAGCCGGCGGCGGAGTCCGTCCACCGGGCGTGCCGGCCGGGGCGCAGGCGGTGCAGGAACCGGCGGGGGAGCAGCCGCCGGCCGCCGTACTTCGTCGCCACGACCTCCGGGGTGTGGCCGGCCCGGACCAGCTGGAGCGCGAGGTGGTGCAGGTCGAGGATCCCGCCCGCCGTGACCTCCGGCAGGACGGGATGCTCGACGATCATCGCGATCCGCATCGTGGTCTCCTTCGCGCCCGGCCTAGCGGACCGGTGTCCCGGCCGGGATCATGCCGCTCGCCCCAGGGGCAGGGTGGCGTCGAGCTGCTCGACGATGTGCCGGGCGATCTCGAGCGAGGCCGTCGCGGCGGGCGACGGCGCGTTCAGCACGTGCACCTGGCGGCCGGTCGTCTGCACCAGGAAGTCGTCGACCAGGGCGCCGTCGCGGCGCAGCGCCTGCGCCCGCACCCCGGCGGGGGCCGGGACGAGGTCGGCCGCGGTGATCCCCGGGACCAGGCGCGCGAGGCTGCGCGCGAACGCCTGCCGGGACAGCGAGCGGCCCACCTCCGCGGCTCCGGGCACCAGGTTGCGGGCGGCCAGGCGCCACAGGCCGGGCCAGGCGAGCGAGTCGGCCAGGTCGCGCGGCGAGACGTCGTGCCAGGTGTACCCCTCGCGGGCGAGGGCGAGCACGGCGTTCGGACCGGCGTGCACGTGGCCCTCGATCCCGCGGGTCAGGTGCACGCCGAGGAACGGGAACCGCGGGTCGGGGACCGGGTAGACGAGGCCCCGCACCAGCTCGCCGGCCTCGGGCGTCAGCTCGAAGTACTCGCCGCGGAACGGCACGATCCGGGCCTCGGGCTCCAGCCCGCAGGCGCGGGCGACGCGGTCGGCGTGCAGCCCCGCGCACACGACCAGCGCGTCGGCCTCCCGGTCGGCCCGCGTGGTGCGCACCTCGACGCGGCCCCGGGTGCCGGGGCGGTCCTCGACGGTCCGGGCGGCGACGATCTCCTCGCCGAGCAGGATCCGGCCGCCGGCGGCCTCGACGTCCGCCGCGAGGGCCCGGCACACGCCGGGGTAGTCGACGATCCCGGTCGACTCGACGCGCAGCGCCGCGACCGAGCGCACGTGCGGTTCGTGCTCGCGGGCCTCGTCCGGGTCGACCCGCCGGGCCGGCACGCCGTTGGCGACCGCGCGCTCCGCGAGCTTCCGCAGGCCCGGCACCTCGTCCGGCTCGGTCGCGACGACGAGCTTGCCGCAGACGTCCACGGCGACGCCGCGGTCCCGGGCGTACGCGACCATCGAGCGCGCGCCGGCCGCGGCCATGGTCGCCTTGAGGCTGCCGGGGGCGTAGTAGAGCCCGGAGTGGATCACCCCGGAGTTGCGCCCGGTCTGGTGCCGGGCGAGCGCGTCCTCCTTGTCGATGACGGTCACCTCGTCGCCGCGCTCGGCGAGGCGGGCGGCGACGGCGAGCCCGACGATCCCGGTTCCGACGACCATCACGTGAGTCACACAGGCACGGTAGGGGCGCGGGGTGCGCCGAGGTACCAGCATTCGGGTGAAATCGGACAAATCCACCCATACGCGACCTGTGTGACGAGGTGGCGGCGGGGGTCGCCGGCCAGGTGCGGGCGGTGGTCCGGGCCCGCGGCCGGGGCGTCCGGCCGCCCGCGTCGCGCCACCCGGACGGGTGAGCGCGGCCGCGGGGCGTCCGGGTGACGGGCTCGACCGGGTGTGCCGGGTTTGCGATGGTGTGCCCTCGGCCGCGGCGGCGCCGGTGACCCGTCGGCGGCCGCCGGCGACCCGTCACCGGTCCGGACGAACGCCAGGAGGTGCGACGTGCTGGACGCCCGGCCCGCCGCGCAGCCGCGCACCGACGTCTCCGTGCTCCTGGTCGCCGACAGGCCGGAGGCCGGGCTGGCCGCCGCGGTCGCGTCCGTCCTGGCGTCCCTGGACGCCGCCGCGCGCGGCGGCGCGGGTCCGGCGGGCGGCCGGCTCCGTGGCGACCGGCTCGGGGGCGAGCTCGTGCTGGCCGTGCGCGACGTCGCCGCGCTGCCGGTCGGCGTGCCGTGCTCGGACCCCCGGCTGCGGGTCGTCGCGGTCCCCGGGGCCGGGGGCGGGCGTGCCCGGAACCTGGCGACCGGTGCCGCCCGGGGCCGGTACCTGCTGCTGACCACCCCCGACGCCCGCGTGCCCGAGCGGTGGGTGGCCGCGATGGTCGAGCCGCTGCGCACCGGGCACGCGGACCTGGTCGCGGGCACGTCGGGCGCCGCGCGCGCCGAGGGTGCGTCGGGGGCGGCGCCCGACGTCCCCGGCGGCACCGCCGCGTCCGACGCCTTCCCGGCCGCCTCGTGCGGGGCGTCCCGCGCCGTGCTCGAGACCCTCGGCTTCGACGACGCCCTCGGTGCCGGCCGGTCCCCGGACGCGGCGGTGACGACCGTCTTCCGCGCCGACGCCGTCAGCGCGGGCTTCCGCGCCCGGGCCGTCGTCGACGTCCCCGTCGACCTCCCGGCCGCCCGGCGGGACGGCCGGGCGGCGGCCGCCGCACGCGACCGGGGCCGCACCGACGCGTACCTCGACCGGCACGTGCGCACCGGGCCGTCGCCCCGCGGCCGGGTCGCGGCGCTGGTCGCGCTCGCCCGGGGGGTGCTCCGGCTCGCGGGGGCGACGTGCGCCGGCGACCCCGACGCGCGGTGGGCCGCCCGCGCGGAGGTCGCGCGGGACCGGGAGGCCGCGCGGCTCTGCCACGTCCCGGACCGGGACCGGCCGCGCGCGGCCGCCGGAGACCTCCCCGGGGGACCGGGCGGAGCCCGCTCGGCCGCACCCGCCGTCCTCGTCGCCCGGTCCTCGGTCCCGCCGACGGCGCTGCCGGTCCCGCCACCCGTGCTGCCGGTGCCACCGGTGCTGCCCGGTGCCGTCGCGGCGGTCGCCGCGGACCCACAGCAGGTCGACGGCCCCGCGCGCGGTGCCGCCCACCTGCTGTGGCCCTCCTCGCGCGCGGTCGTGCTCCCGCCGGCGGGGTCACCGCGCGCCGCGGCGGACCCGCGGTAGCGCGCGCCGCCCGGTCAGGTCCGCGGTGCCGGGGGCGCGGGCGGCCGCCACGCCTCGACCGGCTCGGGCGCGGGCGGGCCGGTCCCGGTGGTCGCGGGCGGTTCCGGCGCGGACCACGGGGCCGCGGACCGGCCGCGCCCGAGCCCGTCCCGGATCGGCGGGTCCGGGACGACCGACGCGGGGGTGAGCGCGTGCTCGCGCGCCACGAGCGCGGCGCTCGCCGCCGCGACCCCCCAGGCCACGACGCCTCCGGAGATCTCGGCGGCGGGGAGCCCGGGCCGGTGCGGGGCCGGGGGGAGCGCGCTGCGGGCCGCCGGGGCCGGCCGCGCCGCCCCCGGGGCGAGGACTGCCGCGGGCGGCGCGGGCGACGACGGGACGCTCGCGCGGGCCTCGGGTGCCGCCGGTGCGGCGGGTGCCGCCACCGGCTCCGACCACCGCGTCCGGCTCTCCCGTCCGTGCCGGGGCCGGGCCGCGCGGTGGTGGCCGGACCCGGTGCCGAGGTGCCGCAGGACGCGCGCGCGGGCCGGGAGCTCCACGCCGCGCCAGAGCAGGAACGCCAGCGCCGTCGAGATCACCAGCACGAGCGGGACCACGTACCAGCCGCGCAGCGGCGTCTGCACGAGCACCTTGATGACCAGCTCGTGCAGCAGGTAGAACGAGAACGACAGCGCTCCCGCGAGCATCACGGCCGGGTGCCGGGCCCAGCGGTTGCGTCCCTCGGCGTCCGCCCAGGCGCACCGGGCGCACAGCGGCGCGAAGACCACGGCGAGCACGGCCGTGAGGACCGGCAGCGGGATGACGTCCGCGGCCGCGGCGCCCAGCAGCACGACGCCGAGCACGCCCAGCAGCACCGGCGCCGGAACCCGGGGGCGCCACCCGGCCTGCACGGCCATCGCGGCGACCATGCCGACGGCGAACTCCGGCAGTCGCGCGGGTGGCAGGTGGAACATCAGCGTGCCGAGCGACGGCCAGGCCAGGGTCAGGGCGGGCGGGACGAGCAGGGCGCCGCCGACGAGCGCCACGCGCGCGCCCGGGCGCAGGCGGCGCAGCCCCCGCAGCAGGACCGGGAACACGAGGTAGAACGCGATCTCGCAGGACAGCGACCAGGTGACGTCGTTGATCGCGAACACCATGTCGGGCGACGGCAGCCACGCCTGCAGCAGGAACGCCCCGGCCACGACGGTCCACGGGTCGACGGCCCGGCCGAGCACCACGAGCGTCAGGACCACGCCGAGCGCGTAGGTGACCAGGTGGTTCGGCACGATCCGCGCCAGCCGGCGCGTGTAGAAGGTCCCGAGCGTCGTCCCCGGCCGCGACGTCCAGACCAGGACGAAGCCGGACAGGACGAAGAACATGCCGACCGCGGCGTTCAGCGCGCCCGAGCCCCGGAGGATCTGCAGGTTCCACACGTTGACGTGGAACAGCATGACGAGCAGGGCGCCGCCCGCACGCAGGCCGTTGAGGCTCCAGAGCACGGCGGCGGCGTCCGGCGCGGGCACGACGGCCGGCGGCGCGGCGATCGGCGCGGCAGCGGTCACGGGGCGCCCCCTGGGCTGGTCGGTGGCAGTCGTCGTCGACCGGTCGGTGCGGGCGGTTCGCGAGCACGAGGCACGTGCCGGCAGGTCCTGCGGGTGACGCGCGGTGGAACGGGCGGTCACAGAATTAGGACAAATCGCGCAGAACGTGTCAAGGCCGACGCCCCGGGGTGCGTGTCGGTGCCGCCTCGTAGAGTGGTCGGCGCACCCCGGGTCCTGCGGATCCGGGGTCAGTTGCGTGACATCGTGCTGTGCGCCCACCCCCCCAGGGCGCCGCGGAAGGGACCCATGAACGTCGCCGGACTGCTGCCCGTCCTGCTCACCGACCCCGCGGTCGCGCGCGCCGTCGCCCTGGTCCGGTCGCGCGGCGAGGTGGACGTCGTCGGTCCCGCCGGCATCCGGCCGCCGCTGCTCGCGGCGATGACGGGCGCACCGGGCACCGCGGGCGCGGCCCGGCCGGACGGCAGCGCGCCCGCCGGCCGTCCGCTCGTCGTGGTGACCGCCACCGGCCGCGACGCGGACGAGACCGCCGCGGCCCTGCGGTGCTACCTGCCGGACGACGACGTCGCCGTGCTGCCCGCGTGGGAGACGCTGCCGCACGAGCGGCTCTCGCCCCGGTCCGACACCGTCGCCCGGCGCCTCGCCGTGTTCCGCCGCCTGGCCCACCCCGTCGCGGAGGGCGGCCTGGCCGGTCCGGTCCGGGTGCTGGTGCTGCCGGTGCGCGCGCTGCTCCAGCCCGTCGTCGCCGGTCTCGGCGAGCTCGAGCCCGTGGCCCTGTCCGTGGGTGACCGTGCCGACCTCACCGACGTCGCCGAGCGCCTGGTCGCCGCCGCGTACACCCGGGTCGACATGGTCGAGCGGCGCGGCGAGTTCGCCGTGCGGGGCGGCATCCTCGACGTGTTCCCCCCGATCGAGGACCACCCGCTGCGCCTCGAGCTCTGGGGCGAGGACGTCGAGGAGATCCGCTGGTTCTCCGTCGCCGACCAGCGCAGCCTCGAGGTCGCCGGGCACGGCCTCTGGGCGCCGCCGTGCCGGGAGATCCTGCTGACGGACGCGGTGCGGCAGCGCGCGGCGGACCTCGTGGAGCAGCTGCCGGGAGCGGTCGACATGCTCGACAGGCTCGCCCAGGGCATCGCCGTCGAGGGCATGGAGTCGCTGGCCCCGGCGCTCGTCGACGCGATGGTGCCGGTGCTCGACCTGGTCCCGGACGACGCGCTCCTGGTGCTGTCCGACCCGGAGCGGGTCCGGCGCCGGGCGCACGACCTGGTCGCCACCACCGAGGAGTTCCTGCAGGCGGCCTGGACCTCCGCCGCGGCGGGCGCGGCCACCCCGCTGGACCTGTCCGCCGCGTCGTTCGCCTCGTTCGCGGAGGTGCGCGCGCTCGCGGCCGTGCGCGGGCTCGGCTGGTGGACCCTGAGCCCGTTCACGCTGGACGCGGACGCCGTCGCGGGCGACGGCGGCGCCTCCGACGACCTGCGGCCCGGCGACGGCGTCGAGACCCTGGTCGTCGGGGCGCGGGACGTCGAGCGGTACCGCGGCGAGGTCGACCGCGCCGTCGCGGACGTGCGGCGGCTGCAGCAGGACGGGTGGCGGCTGCTGCTCGCGACCGAGGGCCACGGCCCCGCGCAGCGCATGGCCGAGCAGCTGCGGGCCGCGGACGTGCCGGCCCGGCTGGTCGGCGCCCTGGACGGCGAGCCGGAGGGCGGCGTGGTGCTGGTGATGCCGGCGCAGGTCGGCCCCGGCTTCGTCGCCCCGGAGCTGCGGCTCGCGGTGTTCTCCGAGTCCGACCTCACCGGGCGCCCCGGGTCCTCGACGCGCGACATGCGCAGGATGCCGAGCCGCCGCCGCAACGTCGTCGACCCGCTGCAGCTGCGCCCCGGCGACTTCGTGGTGCACGAGCAGCACGGCGTCGGCCGGTTCGTCGAGCTGGTGTCCCGGACGATCGGCACCGGCGCGGCGGCGGCGACGCGCGAGTACATGGTCATCGAGTACGCCAGCTCCAAGCGGGGTCAGCCCGGTGACCGCCTCTTCGTGCCCACGGACCAGCTCGACCAGGTCACCAAGTACGTCGGCGGCGAGGCGCCCGGCCTGAACAAGATGGGCGGCTCCGACTGGGCGAGGACGAAGAGCCGGGCCCGCAAGGCGGTCAAGGAGATCGCCGGCGAGCTGATCCGGCTGTACAGCGCCCGGATGGCGACCTCCGGCCACGCGTTCTCCCCGGACACCCCGTGGCAGCGCGAGCTCGAGGACGCCTTCGCGTACGTCGAGACCCCGGACCAGCTGGCCACGATCGACGAGGTCAAGCAGGACATGGAGAAGCCGATCCCCATGGACCGGCTGATCTGCGGCGACGTCGGCTACGGCAAGACGGAGATCGCGGTGCGCGCGGCGTTCAAGGCGGTGCAGGACGGCAAGCAGGTCGCGGTCCTGGTGCCCACCACGCTGCTCGTCCAGCAGCACCTCGACACGTTCACCGAGCGCTACGCGGGCTTCCCCGTCACGGTCAGGGCGCTGTCCCGGTTCCAGACGAAGGCCGAGTCCGAGGCCGTGGTCGACGGGCTGCGCGACGGGAGCGTCGACGTCGTCATCGGCACGCACCGGCTCATCACGGGGGAGATCCGGTTCAAGGACCTCGGGCTCGTGGTCATCGACGAGGAGCAGCGGTTCGGCGTCGAGCACAAGGAGACGCTCAAGGCGCTGCGCACCAACGTCGACGTCCTCGCGATGTCCGCCACCCCCATCCCACGCACCCTGGAGATGGCGGTCACCGGCATCCGGGAGATGTCCACCCTGGCGACCCCGCCGGAGGAGCGGCACCCCGTGCTGACCTTCGTCGGCGCCTGGGAGGAGAAGCAGATCTCCGCGGCC
>DAMBCY010000015.1:0-20636 GCA_032056255.1 Cellulomonas sp.
ACCCCGAGGGGCCGACCTTCCCCGACGGCCAGCCCCGGCCGAAGCTCGTCGTCCCCGCCCCGGTCGACCCCGCCGAGCTGGCCGCAGCCGTCGCCGCCGCCCGGGAGGCCGACGTCGTGGTCGCGGTGGTCGGCGACCAGGTCGAGCTCGCCGGCGAGGGCACCTCGACCGCGACCCTGGAGCTGCTGGGCGGGCAGGTCGCCCTGCTCGACGCCCTCGTGGCGACCGGGACCCCGGTCGTCGTGGTCCTGCAGGCCTCGAAGCCCCTGGTGCTCCCGCCGTCGGTGCAGGCGGCGGCCGCGCTGGTCTGGGCCGCGAACCCCGGGATGACGGGCGGCCGGGCGGTCGCCGACCTGCTCCTCGGCGCCATCGAGCCGAGCGGCCGGCTGCCGATCTCGTTCGCCCGGCACGTCGGCCAGCAGCCCACGTACTACAACCAGGTGCGCGGCCAGCACGGCGTCCGGTACGCCGACCTCACGCAGGAGCCCGCGTTCGCGTTCGGGCAGGGCCTGTCCTACTCGACGGTCGCGTACGCGGACCTCGAGGTCGGCACACCGGTCGTCACGGCGGCGGACGCGGTCCGGGCGTGCGTCACGGTGACCAACACCGGCACCCGGCCGGTGCTCGAGACCGTGCAGGTCTACGTCAGCGACCTCGTCACCTCGGCCTCGTGGGCCGATCGCGAGCTCAAGGCGTTCACCCAGGTCGAGCTCGCGCCGGGCGCGTCCCGGCGGGTCGAGCTGACCCTCCCGGCCGCTGACTGCTCGATCGTCGACGCGCGCGGTCGGCGCGCGGTCGAGCCGGGTGAGTTCCACCTGCTGGTCGGACCGAGCAGCCGGCCGCAGGACCTGCTGCGGGCCGGCTTCCGGATCGCCGCGGAGCCCGGGTCGTGAGCGCGGCGCCGTCCGGGGACGCGGCGGGCGACGTCGCACGGGTCGACCCCGCGTCGTTCCCCGTCACGCCGCGGGCCTGGGCGCAGGACGGCCGGGGGGCGCGCCCCGGCGACGAGGTCGGTGACGGACCCTTCGGCCGGGCCCTGACCGCGTTCGCCTGGAGCCTGGGCCTGACGGCGCTGCTGACGGCGGCGAACCTCCCGCTGGTGCTGCTCGCCCTGCTGCTCCGGCCCGACCCCTCGCTCACCTGGCTCGCAGCCCTCGCGGCGATCCCGCTGGGCCCCGCGCTGTCGGCGGGGCTCTCCGCGGTGCGCGCGCGATACGTGGATCCGGACGTCGGGGTCGCGCGTGCCTTCGGGCGGGGGTACCGGCTGGGCTGGCGGGACGCGTCCGTGCTGTCGGTCCCCGCCTGCCTGCTCGGCGCGGTCGTCACGCTAGTCGCCACGAGCGGTCGCGGCGCGGGGGTCCCGGCGGTGCTGTCCGGACTCGCCGCGGGGGCGGGCGTCCTGCTCCTGCTGCTGACGCTGCACGCCCTGGCGCTGCGGACCTTCTTCCGGATGCCCGCCCCCGACGCGCTCCAGCTGGCGGCGTTCTTCCTCGTCGCGCGGTGGCGCGCGTCACTCGGCGTCCTCGCGCTCGTCGTGGGCGCGGCGGTGGTGGCCGCGGCGGCCTCCGACCTGCTGCTCGCGCTGCTCGCGGGCGTCGGCGTGTGGCTCTGGTACCGGATCACGGCGCCGGTGCTCCGCGACGCCGGGGCGCGGTTCCTGCCGGCCGCCGCTGCCACCGCCTCCCCCGGCGACCACCCGTGACCGGCACGCTCCGCATCGGCTCGTACAACCTCTGGGTCGCGCACTGGCCGCGGACGGCGACGTACCACCGGGCACCGCTGGTGCGCGCGGCGCTCGACCATGTCGACGTGCTCGGCACGCAGGAGGGCACGGTCGCGCACCTCGCCGCCCTGACCGACGGCACGGGGTTCGCCGCCGTCGGGCGGTCGCGGGACGGCGGTGCGACCGGCGAGCACACGGCGGTCCTGTACCGCACCCGGCGCCTGCGGCTGCGGGGGTCCGGCGACTTCTGGCTGTCCCCCACGCCCGACGTGCCGAGCACCGGCTGGGACGCGACCTACCGCCGGATCTGCACCTGGGTCCGGCTCGAGGACCGCCGCACCGGGGCGGTCCTCGTCCTGCTGAACGCGCACCTCGACCACGAGGGGGCGCGGGCGCGGGTGCACGCGGCGCGCCTGCTGCTGGACCGGGCGGCCGTGGTCGCGGGTCCGGACCCGGTGGTCGTCACGGGCGACCTCAACGCCGCGCCGGGCTCCGAGCCCGTGCGGGTGCTGCTGGACGGCGGCCTCGTCGACTCCCGCGCGGCGAGCCGCACGCCACCCACGGGACCGGCGACGACCTTCACGCCGCTGGCCGACCCCGATCGCCCCGACCGCCGCGTGCCGGGGACCGGCCGGCGGATCGACTACGTGCTCGTCGGCCCCGGTGTCGTCGTCGAGGAGCACGCCGTCCTCGACGCGCGCCCGGGCGGCCACCACCCGTCGGACCACGACCCGGTGGTCGCCACCGTCCGCCTGACCTGAGCCCCGCCGGGGGGCTCGGGCGGACGGACGCGGGAGCCTCAGCCGGCGTTGCGCGCCCGGCGCCGCTCGGCGAGCTCGTCCTTCGCGTGCACGACGGGGTCGTCCTCGGCGCGCTCGGTGGGCAGCTGGGCCAGCGTGCCCTCGACCTCGCGCCAGACGCGGCCGACGGCGATGCCGAACACGCCCTGACCGCCCTGCACGAGATCGATGACCTCGTCGGCCGACGTGCACTCGTACACGCTCGCGCCGTCGGACATCAGGGTGATCTGCGCCAGGTCCTCGACACCGCGCTCGCGCAGGTGGCTGACCGCCGACCGGATCTGCTGCAGCGAGACCCCGGTGTCGAGCAGGCGCTTGACCACCTTGAGCACGAGGATGTCCCGGAACGAGTAGAGGCGCTGGGTGCCCGAGCCGGTCGCGGGGCGGACCGACGGCTCGACCAGGCCGGTGCGGGCCCAGTAGTCGAGCTGGCGGTACGTGATGCCGGCCGCGCGGCACGCCGTGGGACCGCGGTAGCCCGTCGTGACGTCGAGATCCGGCAGGTCGTCGCCGAACAGCAGGCCCTGTGCGCGCTGGGGGACGCCGCCTGCGACCTCGGCGGTCTGCTCGGTGCCGGTCACGGGGGTCCTCCAGTCATCGGTCCGCCCGCCGGTCCGGCGTCGCGGTGCTGCCCTGCTGTGCTGTTCTGGGTGCAACGCTAGGGCCGCCACCAGGGGTGGTCAACGACCGCCGCGCCTGCGGTTCTCGGCGTGTCGCCCTCGGCGTGTCTTACCCTCCACTTGAAGTTGAACCTCGCCCCGGTTCGGCAGGCCCGCCCTGCTCGAAGTCGTCGGGCGAGACGTGGTCCAGGAACTCCCGGAACTGCTCGACCTGCTCCTCCGGGTCGTGCCCCGGCCGCCCCGTCCCTCCCGGCTGCCCCACCTCGTCGGGGTCGACCGGGACCGCCTCGACCCCGACCTCGGCGAGGACGTCCGTCGCGCACAGCACCGGGCAGCCGACCCGCACCGCCAGGGCGATCGCGTCCGAGGCACGCGCGTCGACCCGCGTCCGCCGGTCCCCGAGCACCAGCGCCGCGTGGAACACGCCGCCGACCAGCTCGGTGATCTCCACCTGCCGGACGCGCACGTCGAGGGAGACCAGCACGTCGCGCAGCAGGTCGTGCGTCATGGGCCGCGGCGGCAGGACGCCCGCCTGCGCGGTGGCGATCGCCCCGGCCTCGCTCGGCCCGATGGCGATCGGCACGATCAGCTCGCCCACCGGCTCCAGGAGCAGCACGACGAGCTCGTCGTCGCCGGGGTGCCGGCGCACGCCGAGGACCTCGAGCTCGATCAGGTCGTCCTCGTGCATGCACCCCACGCTACGTCCGCGCGTCGTCCGCCGCACCGGCCGGGACAGGCCGGTGCGCCCGGGGTCACGACCGACGGGCGACCGCTACGGGGCGAGGTCCGCGACGCCCGCACGCACCAGCGCGGTGTGCAGCCGGGTGCACAGCTCCCCCACCTCGGCCGCGACCGTGCTCGCGCGCCCGCGGGCGGAGGCCGAGGACTGCCCGCGCCACGGCGCGACGACGGTCTCCACCATGTCGACCTGCCGGTCGGCGGCGCTCCGGAACGGGCGCAGGTGGCGCGCCTCGATGCCGTGCTCGGCCAGGCCGGCCGCGGCGAGCACCACGTCCTTGGCCCACGGGTCCAGGTGGCCGGACGCCGACGGGCGCAGCACGCCGGCCTGCACGAGCTCGGCCACGAGCTGCTCCTCGACGCCGGCCTCGGCCGCCAGCGCCGCCGTCGTGTAGCGACCCTGCGCGGCGCCGGAGCGCGACACGCCGTCCTCGGTCACGATCAGCGCCGGGGAGGCGGGCTCGGCGTCGAGGCCGGCGTCCAGCGCGGCCAGCCGCTCGCCGATCACCTTGAGGGGCACGTACCGGTCGCGCTGCTCCCGCAGCACGAACCGCAGCCGCTCCAGGTCCGCCGGGCTGTACTGGCGGTAGCCGGCGGCGGTGCGCACCGGGTCCACCAGCCCCTGCTCCTCGAGGAAGCGCAGCTTGGAGTTCGTGACCGCCGGGAACTCGATCCGCAGCGCCGCCAGCACGTCGGAGATCCGCATGGTCGCGTGCCGGGACAGGCCGCGCGGCCACGGTCCCGTGCCACCCGCGACGGTCGCCGGGGACGCGGCGGGGGTGGGCTCCGGGTCGGGCTGCGGTCGGCGGACGGAGCGCGCCGGGCTCACTGCTCGGTGCCGGTGGGCCGGCCGCCCCGTGCCACGGGGCTCGGGTGGAAGGTCATGCGGAACTTGCCGATCTGCACCTCGTCGCCGGCCCGCAGCACGACGGCGTCGATCCGCTCGCGGTTCACGTAGGTGCCGTTCAGCGACCCCACGTCCCGCACCACGAAGTCGTCGAGCTCGCGGACGAACTCGGCGTGCTTGCGCGACACCGTGACGTCGTCCAGGAAGATGTCCGCCTTCGGGCTGCGGCCGGCCAGGGTCCGGTCCGCGTCGAGCAGGAACCGGGCGCCGCTGCTCGGGCCGCGCTGCATGACCAGCAGCGCCGACGTGGGCGGCAGCGCCTGCACGGCCGCCGCCTGCTCCGCGGTGAGCCCGACCGGGCCCGCCGGCTCCGGGTCGATCGCCCCGAGGGA
Source organism: Cellulomonas sp. (assembly GCA_032056255.1). Lineage (GTDB taxonomy): Bacteria > Actinomycetota > Actinomycetes > Actinomycetales > Cellulomonadaceae > Cellulomonas. The sequence goes on from DAMBCY010000015.1 coordinate 5,121, forward strand.
GCCGAAGCTGATCGTCGTGTCAGGGGCCGCGGGCGCCGTCGCCCCGTCGGGCGCCGCCGGGGGCGTCCCGCCACCCGCCGCCTGCTGCTCGTCGCTCATGCCAGCCTCCAGACCTGCTGCTTCACCGGCCCCGACCTGCACCGGGGTCCTGCGACAGCCTACGGGTCGGGACGCGGTGCGCACAGCCCGTCCGCGGGCGGCCGGACGGCCCCGGACCCCGCACCGGTCCCCCGGGTCAGCCCGCGTCGGCGGATCGCGGCGTGGCGTGCTGCGGGAGCGGGACGTCCCGCGTGGCGGTGACCTCGACGTGGTCCTGCGTCCGGACCGACGCGTCGCCGCCGTCGATCTGGACCTTCGCGGTCGCCCCGCCGGGGATGGCCAGGGCGGTCGCGATCGTGTCGGGATCCCCGATCGCCACCCAGCGGTACGGCGGTGAGACGAGCGTGCCGTCGACCTCGATGCCGTCGTCCGTGCCGATCACGTACGACGACGCCGTGAGCCGCTGGTCGTTCAGCTGGAGGGCCTCGGCGCCGGCGTTGCGCAGCTCCTCCAGCAGGTTGAGCATCGTCAGCGCGGACACCGTGCCGCCGGGGTCGGCGACCGTGATCGTGACGCCCGGGCCCTCGGCCGGCAGCCGGCCCGACAGGATGCCCTGCGCCGCGGCGCTGCGGGTGGCGGCGTCGAGCGCGGCCTCGCGGCTCGTGGACCCGGACTGCAGCTCCTGGTGCGTGCGCTCGAGCTCCGACACCTGCTCCTGCAGGTCGTCCGCCTGGCGGGTGGTCTGGTCGAGCAGCGACACCAGCTCGGACTCCCGCATCGTGGTGAGGGACACGGCGTCGGTCTGCCGGACCTGGACGGCGACGGCGAAGCCCAGCAGCACGCACAGCACGCCGGTCAGCACCTGCGCCCGGGTGGCCCGCGGCCGCAGCGCCCGCCCGAGCGCACGCCAGCCGACGACCGGCTGCGGTCCCGGTGCGTCGTCCTGCGGGTCGGCGCTCACGGCTCAGGCCTTGAACAGGTGCCGGCGGATCGCCGCGACGTTGGAGAAGATCCGGATGCCCAGCACGACCACCACGCCGGTCGACAGCTGCGAGCCCACGCCGAGCTGGTCCCCCAGGAAGACGATGAGCGCGGCGACGACCACGTTCGACAGGAACGACACCAGGAACACCCGGTCGTCGAACAGCCCGTCCAGCACCGCGCGGAGACCGCCGAACAGCGCGTCCAGGGCGGCGACCACCGCGATCGGCAGGTACGGCTGGAGCACCGCCGGGATGGTCGGCTCCAGCACGAGGCCGGCCACCACGCCGACCAGCAGTCCGATGACCGCGATCACAGGTCCCCCTCGTCGTCCGCGCGCGCGGGCCCGGCCTGCGGAGCCGGCCCCGAGGACAGTGTGCCCGACGGCAGCGCCGTGCCCGACGGACCCCGGTCCTGCCCGGGCGGGACCACCGCGACCCCGTCGGGCAGCCGGGCGGACCGCAGCGTCACCGTCCCCGCCGCCGGCAGGTCGAGCTCGCGGTGCGAGGAGACCTGGGCGCGGATGCCGTACGTCGACTGCAGGACGGCGAGCAGCTGGCCGCCGGTGGTGCGCGCCAGGCGCGTCTGCATGTCCTGCGGGTCGCCGATCGCCTCGATCGTGTACGGCCCGACCAGCGGCACGACGTCGACCAGGATGGCGTCGCCCGCCGTCCGGATCGCCGTGGTGGGCGCGAGCCGCTGGCCGTTGACCGCGACGGCCTCGGCGCCCGACGCCCACAGGCCGTTGACCACGATCTGCAGGTCGGAGTCCCGCACCCGCGCGTCCGGGTCGTCCTCGGCGTCCAGCGCGTCCGCGTCCTCGAGCGTCACCCGCAGCCCCGCGCCGGTCACCGCCGTGGCACCGGACGTCAGCGCGTCCGCGGCGAGCTGGTCCAGCAGCGGGGAGTCCGCCGCGGACAGCGCGTCCTGCTGCAGCGCCGTGATCTGGTCGGTGAGCTCCGCGCTCCGGGCCTGCAGCCGCTCGAGCTCGGCGGTCCGCTCCCCGATCTGCTCCGCGAGCACCTGGCGCGCCGCGAGCTCGGACGGCTTCGGGGTGCGCAGCGACAGCACGGACCAGGTCGTCGCCACGCCCAGGCCGACCGCGAGCAGCGCGACGGCCGCCGTGCCGAGCCCCCCGCGCGCCCGCCGGGCGCCCCCCGAGCGCGCGCGCCGCGCCGCGGCCTCCGCGTACTCCGGGTCCAGGGGGTTGCGGGTGACCTCGGTCAGCAGCGACATCGAGGCGTCGAGCCGTCGACGTGCGGCGCCGGCCGAGCGGGTCACACGACCACCGTGCGGGGCTCCCCCGCGTCGGCGTCGCCACGGCGGCCGACCAGCACCCACGCCTGGCGCACGTACAGCGCGCCGGCGAACCAGTACAGCGCCACGCCCCACCACGCGCACGCCCAGCCGAGCACGGACGCGAGGTCGCCCACCAGGCCGCCCCAGTGCGCGAGCAGCAGCAGCGGGAACGCGTACAGCAGCGCGAAGGTGCCCGCCTTGCCCGCCAGGTGCACCTGCAGCGGGCCGTAGCCGTGCCGGGCGAGGACGACGAGCATCACCAGGAGCATCGCCTCGCGGGCCAGCAGGACCGCCACCAGCCACCACGGCACGACGCCGCGGGCCGCGAGGCCGAGCAGCGTGACGAGGATGAAGAGGCGGTCGGCCGCCGGGTCCAGGACCTGCCCGAGCCGGGAGACCTGCCCGAGGCGCCGGGCCAGGACGCCGTCCAGCCAGTCGCTCGCGCCGGAGACGGCGAGCACCACCAGCGCCCAGCCGTCGTGCCCCTGCGCGATGAGGACCGCGAACACCGGGACCATGAGCAGCCGGATCAGGCTGATCACGTTCGGCACGGTGAGGACGCGGTCGCTCACCACGTCCCGCTCCACCACGCCCGCTCCTGCCCGTCGGTCCAGATCAACGCCCCATCCTACGCACGCGGGCACGCGTCCCCGGGCCGGCGACCAGCGGCCGGCCGGCCCGCCGTCGTGCCCGTCGTCACGCTGTGGTTCGCTGAGGCCATGGTCCACGTCAACGACCCCGTCGTGATCCACCGCCTGCTCACCACGCCGGGCACGTGGGCCGTGGTGGGCCTGTCCGGGAACCGGGCCCGCGCCGCGTACGGGGTCGCCGCGTACGTGCAGGGCCTCGGGCACCGGGTGGTGCCGGTGCACCCCCGGGCCGAGACCGTGCACGGCGAGCCGGGCGTGCGGCGGGTCGCCGACGTCGACGGTCCCGTCGACGTCGTCGACCTGTTCGTGAACTCCGCGCGCGCCGGCGACGTGGTCGACCAGGCCGTCGCGGCCGGCGCCCGGGCGGTGTGGCTGCAGCTCGGGGTGGTGGACGAGGCGGCCGTCGCGCGGGCGGCCGCCGCGGGGCTCGACGTGGTCGTGGACGCCTGCCCGGCGATCGAGGGGCGCCGCCTCGGCCTCGGCTGACGCGTGGCGCGGCAGCGCCGGGCACCGCTTCCGTGGGTCGTGTGCCGCAGGTCACCGTGCCGCGTCCCGCCCCTCCGTGGCGCGGCCGGGTAGACTGGTGGTACTCGGAGTTCGTCGCAGTGTCCCGTGATGTGCGTGCCGAGGCCCCCGTCCCCCTCTGTGACGCGGCCTCGTGGTGTGTGGGTGTGGGAGTGCGACCGTGAGTCCGGCCGACGTGGCCGGGCCGAACTGCTCCCCCCAGCGACACGAAACGGTGCTGACCCGATGACGTCCGTGCTCGACCCTGCCCTGCCCGAGACCGCCTCCACCACGTTCGCCGACCTCGACCTGCCCGCGCCGCTGCGCGCCGCCGTCGAGCAGCTCGGCTTCACCACCCCCACCGCGATCCAGGAGCAGGCCATCCCGGCGCTGCTCGCCGGCCGCGACATCACGGGCGTCGCCCAGACCGGCACCGGCAAGACCGCCGCGTTCGGCCTGCCGCTGCTCGCCGCCGTCGACCCCGGGCTGCGCGAGGTGCAGGCCGTCGTGCTCGCGCCGACCCGCGAGCTCGCGATGCAGGTCGCCGACGCCCTCGAGTCGTTCGCCCGCCAGATGCCCGGCCTGCAGGTCGTCCCCGTCTACGGCGGGTCCCCGTACCTGCCGCAGCAGCGTGCGCTCAAGGGCGGCGCGCAGGTCGTCGTCGGCACCCCGGGACGCATCATCGACCACCTGGACCGCGGCAGCCTCACGCTCGACTCGATCCGGTTCCTCGTGCTCGACGAGGCCGACGAGATGCTCCGCATGGGCTTCGCCGAGGACGTCGACCGCATCGCGTCGGCGACCCCCGCCACCAAGCAGGTGGCCCTGTTCTCCGCGACCATGCCCGCCGGCATCCGCCGGGTCGCCGCGCAGCACCTCACCGACCCGGTCGAGATCACGGTCTCCCGGCAGTCCTCGACCGTCACCAGCGTCGAGCAGACCTACGCCGTCGTGCCGTTCCGGCACAAGGCCGGCGCGCTCGCCCGGGTGCTGGCGGTGACCGAGGCCGACGCGGCGATCGTGTTCGTCCGCACCCGCAGCGCCGCCGAGGACGTCGCCGTCTCCCTCGTGGAGCGGGGCGTGGCCGCCGCGTACATCTCCGGCGACGTCGCGCAGGGCGACCGCGAGAAGATCGTCGAGCGGGTCCGCTCCGGGGCGATCAACGTCCTGGTCGCCACGGACGTCGCCGCCCGCGGCCTCGACATCGAGCGCATCGGCCTCGTCGTGAACTTCGACGTGCCCGGCGAGCCCGAGGCCTACGTGCACCGCATCGGCCGCACCGGCCGCGCGGGCCGCACCGGCGAGGCGCTGACGTTCGTCACCCCGAGCGAGCAGGGCAAGCTCCGCTCGATCGAGCGGACCACCCGCCAGCAGCTCCGGCAGATCCAGATCCCCTCCCCCGCCGACGTCTCCGCGCACCGGGTGACCGCGCTGCTCGGCCGGGTGCCGGCGCGTCGGGAGCTCGGCCGCCTGGACCTGTACCGCACGGCCGCCGCGGAGTTCCTCGCCGCGCACCCGGACGTCGACACCTCGGACCTCGTGGCCGTCCTCGCGGCGCTCGCCGTCGGGGACGAGGGCCCGGCGCCCCGTCCGACCGAGGGCGACGACCTGGACGACGCCCTGTCCCGCGCGCACCTCGCGCCCGAGCGCGGCGCCCGGTCCGGCGCCGGGTCGGACGGACGGCGCGACGGGGCCCGGTCCGCCCGGCCCTCCGGCTCCGGCGCGCCGCGCTACCGCGTCGCCGTCGGGGAGACGCACGGCGCGCAGCCCGGGGCGATCGTGGGGGCGCTGACCAACGAGGGCGGCCTCACCGGCAAGGACCTCGGGAAGATCGACATCTTCGCGACCTTCTCGCTGGTGGAGATCCCCGGCGGCCTGAGCCCGGAGGCGTTCGACCGCATCGGCCGGGCGCGGGTGGCCGGTCGTCCGCTGCGCATCCGCGTGGACGAGGGCCCCCGCGGCGCCCGTCCCGAGCGCGGCGCCTCGCGCGGTCCGGCGCACCACGCCCCGCGCTCCGGCGGGCACGAGGGTCGCCGCGACACCCACGGCTCGTACGGCGCGCGGGACGGCGGCCGCGACGGGTACGGCTCGCGCGACGGGTACGGCTCGCGCGACGGGTACGGCTCGCGCGACGGCGGGCGCGACTCGCGCCCGCGCCGCACCAGCGCCCCGCGCTGACCCCGACGCGCTGACCACGACGCGCTGACCACGACGAGGGGGCGACGGCCGCCGGACCCCACGGTCCGGCGGCCGTCGCCGTCCCGGGCCGTCCGCTCCGTCCGCTGCGGCGGCCGAGGTCGTCATCACCCGCCGAGGTCGTCACGCACGAGTGACGACCTCGTCCGGACACGACGACGTCACGGCGCGGGGCCGCGCGCGGGTCGCCCCGCGGGTCAGGGGGTCGGGGTGACCGCGCGGCGGACGGCCGCGACGAAGTCGTCGACGTCCTGCTCCGTGGTGTCGAAGGCGCACATCCACCGCACCTCGCCCGCGGCGGCGTCCCAGTCGTAGAACCGGCGCACCGCCCGCAGCGTGTCGGCCACGCCCGGCGGCAGCGCGACGAACACGGCGTTCGCCTGCGTGGGCTGCGTGACGCGGACCCCCGGCAGGTCCGCGACCCCGGCCGAGAGCCGGGCCGCCATCGTGTTCGCGTGCCGGGCGGAGCGCAGCCACAGGTCGCCCTCGAACAGGGCGATGAGCTGGGCGGAGACGAACCGCATCTTCGAGGCGAGCTGCATGTCGACCTTGCGCTGGAACCCGATCCCGGGGGTCGCGCCGGGGCTCAGGGTGACGACGGCCTCGCCGAACAGGGCGCCGTTCTTGGTGCCGCCGAGGGAGAGGACGTCGACGCCGACGTCCGTCGTCAGCGCGCGCAGCGGGACGTCCAGGGCTGCGGCGGCGTTCACCAGCCGGGACCCGTCCAGGTGCACCCGCATGCCCAGCCCGTGGGCCTGCTCGGCCAGCGCCGCGATCTCGTCCGCCGTGTAGAGGGTGCCGAGCTCGGTGGCCTGGGTGATCGACACGACACCGGGCTGCGCGCGGTGCTCGTCGCCCCAGCCGTGGGCGCGGGTGGCGACGAGCCCGGGCGTGAGCTTGCCGTCGGGGGTCGGGACGGTGAGCAGCTTGAGGCCGCCCACCCGCTCGGGGGCCGCGTTCTCGTCGGTGTTGATGTGCGCGGTCTCGGCGCAGATCACCGCGCCCCAGCGCGGCAGCATGGTCTGGAGCGCGAGCACGTTCGCGCCGGTGCCGTTGAACACCGGGTACGCCTCCGCGTCGGCGCCGAGGTGGCCCCGCAGCACCTCCTGGAGGTGCGCGGTGTACGGGTCGGCCCCGTAGCCGGGCACGTGGCCCTCGTTGGCGGTCGCCAGCGCCGCGAGGACCTCGGGGTGCACCCCCGCGTAGTTGTCGGAGCCCAGCTCGCGTCGGTCGGGGTCGTGCCGTCTGTCCACCGGACCATCCTGCCGCAGCGGGACGGATGCCCCGGACCGCGCGGCCCGCGTCCCGCGCAGCGGTCGGCGCGTCAGGACGCGCGGGCGGCGCGGCAGTCCGCGCAGGTGCCGACGAGCTCGATGGTGTGCTCGACGTCGGAGAAGTCGTGCGCGCCGGCGACCTGCTCGGCCCACGCCTCGGCGCCGGGCCCGTCGATCTCGACCGCCGTGCCGCAGTACCGGCAGACGAGGTGGTGGTGGTGGCTGCGGCGCACGCACCGGCGGTAGACCGCCTCGCCCTCGGGCGAGCGGAGCACGTCGACCTCGCCCGCGTCGGCGAGGGTCTGCACGGCGCGGTAGACGGTCGCGAGCCCGGTCGTGGAGCCGTTGCCCCGCAGCAGGTCGTGGAGCTGCTGCGCGCTGCGGAACTCGTCCAGGCCGTCCAGCAGCGTCAGGATCTCCGTGCGCTGCCTCGTGTTGCGCTGCACGACTGCCATCGTGGCCGCTCCTCCCTGCGTCCGGGCTGCCGCCGATCTGGCGCGAGCCGGTGCCGCCCGGGTCCGGGCGACTGAACATCATACTCAACACCGCGCGTACGGCGGGCAGTCCCGCGACGGGGACGGCGCCGGCTCCCGGGTACGGCCGCGAGCCGGGGACCACGACGGTCCCCGGCTCGCGGGCGGTGCAGCGGTCGTTCAGCTGGCGACGGCGCGCTTGAGGGCGCTGCCGGCGGTGAGCTTCACGCGGAAGCCGGCCGGGATGTCGAGCTTCTCGCCGGTCTGCGGGTTGATGCCGGTGCGCGCGGCGCGGTCGGCACGGGACACCGCGAGCAGACCCGGGATGGTCACGCTCTCGCCGGCGCTGAGCTGCTCGACCAGGACCTCCTGGAAGGCCTTGAGGGCCGCGTCGGCAGCGGTGTTGGTGAGTCCGGCCTTGGCGGCGATGGCCTGGACGAGCTCGGTGCGGTTCACGCTCACGGATGTGCTCCTTGTGGATCGAACTGGGTGTGCGGGTCTCCGTGATCCGCCTGTGGGGCGGGATCGTGCGGCTGACCGACGCCGACGACCATAACGGCAGGTGGGCCCCTTCCCGCAATGACGCGCCCTGCGGCGTGTCATCGCGGGGTGCGGTCGACGGCCCCCGGGGGCGCCGATCACGTCGGTCGGACGCCCGCCGGCGGTCAGCGCGGCGACACGCGACGCGCGTCCAGGTGGCCCAGCAGGCGGTCGAGCGGCCAGGCGTCCAGCACCCGCTCCGGCCCGATCCCGTGCGCGGCGGCGCGGTCGCACCCGACGGCCTGCCAGGACAGCTGGCCGGGGGCGTGCGCGTCGGTGTCGATCGTCACCAGGCAGCCCGCCGGCACGGCGACGTCCAGCAGCGCGTGCGGCGGGTCCAGCCGGTCGGGGCGGCAGTTCACCTCGACCGCGACCCCGTGCTCGGCGCAGTCGGCGAACACCGCGGCGGCGTCGAACTCGCTCGCCGGGCGCTGCCGCTTGCCGGTGAGCTGACGGCCGGTGCAGTGCCCGAGCACGTCGACGCGCGGGTTCGCCACGGCGGCGCGCATCCGGCGGGTCATCGACGCGGCGTCCATCCGGAGCTTCGAGTGCACGGAGGCCACGACGACGTCGAGCCGGTCCAGGAGCTCCGGCTCCTGGTCGAGCGATCCGTCGTCGAGCACGTCGACCTCGATCCCGGTGAGCACCCGGAACGGCGCGATGGCCCGGTTCAGGGCCGCGACCTGGTCCAGCTGGGCGCGCAGCCGCGCCGGCGACAGGCCGTTCGCGACGGTGAGGCGCGGCGAGTGGTCGGTGATCGCGAGGTACTCGTGGCCGAGCTCCATCGCGGCGAGCACCATCTCCTGGACGGTGGTGGACCCGTCGCTGGCCTCGGTGTGCGCGTGCAGGTCGCCGCGCAGCTCCGCGAGCAGGTCCGCACCCGCCCCGGTCGCGGTCGCCGCCGGGTACCGCGCCTCCAGGTCCTCGAGGTACGGCACCGGTCCCCCGGTCGCCGCCGCGGCGGCGACCTCGGCGGTCCGGGCGCCGATGCCCGCCAGGTCGGTCAGCGTCCCGGCCGCGAGGCGGGCGTGCACCTCGGTGGCGTCGAGGCGCTCGAGCGCCCGGACGGCCGCGCGGAACGCGTCGGCCCGGTAGGACGTCGCGCCACCGCGCTCCAGCAGGAACGCGGCACGGCGCAGCGCCGCGACCACCCGCTGCTGCTGCTCGGCGGCGGCCCCGCCCGCGCCCCGTGCCACGGGTCAGGACGCCCGCTTGCGGCGGGGCCGGGCGGGCTTGTCCTCGTCGTCCTTCGCGGCCGGCGGGTCGGCGGCCTTCGTGGCCTTCGTCGCGCGGGGGCGCCGGGCGGGCTTCGACGGGGCGTCGCCGTCCGTGCTCGTCGCCGTCCGCCGACCCCCGGTCCCGGTCGCCTTCTCGGCCGCGGGAGCCTCGTCGCCCCGCCCGGCCCGCGCCTTCTCGACGCTGCGCTGCAGCGCGGCCAGCAGGTCCACGACCTCGCCGGTCTCCCCGCCCTCGCCGACCTCCTCCGCCTGCGGCACGGCCCGGGTCCGGCCGCTCGAGACCTTCTGCTCGATCACGGCCTCCAGCGCCGCCCGGTACCGGTCCTCGAACCCGGACGGGTCGAAGTCGCCCGCCAGCGACTCCACCAGCGAGGAGGCCATCGCGAGCTCCTGCGGCTTCACCGTGACGTCCTGGTCCAGGACGGGGAAGTCGGCCTCGCGCACCTCGTCGGGCCACAGCAGCGTCTGCAGGCAGATCACGTCGTCCCGCACCCGCAGCACCGCCATGGACTCGCGCTGCCGCAGGGCCACCTTGACGACGGCCATCCGGTCGGTGCTGGTCAGCGCCTCGCGGAGCAGCGCGTACGGCTTGGCCGCGGTGCGGTCCGGCTCGAGGTAGTACGTCTTGGCCAGCAGGATCGGGTCCACCTGGTCGGACGGCACGAACTCGATGACCTCGATCTCCCGCTCGGTCGCCAGCGGGAGGCTCGCGAGGTCCTCGTCGGTGAGCACCACGAGCTGGCCGTCGTCGGTCTCGTACCCCTTGGCGATCTCGGCGTACTCGACGGGCTCGTCCTCGATGCTGCACACCTTGCGGTAGCGGATGCGCCCGCCGTCCTTCTGGTGCACCTGGTGCAGCGGGACCTCGTGCTCGCCGGTCGCGGCGTAGAGCTTGACGGGCACGTTGACCAGCCCGAACGCCACGGCGCCCTTCCAGATCGCGCGCATGTCCGCACCTCCCTCGGCGGGCGGGGTGCTCCCCGCGACGAAACGCCGTGCTGTGGGCAGGATGGACCCGTGCAGGCCATGCTCGCCACTCCTGCGCCGGTGCGGCACGGCTCCGCGGGGCTGCCGGACGGCCCGGGGTGGCGGTTCGAGGTGAAGTGGGACGGGGTGCGCATCCTCGCCCACGTCCCCGGCGCGGGCGGGGGGCCGCTGCGGCTGCTCGGGCGCCAGGGCCGGGACGCCTCGGTCGCCTACCCGGAGCTCGCGGTGCTGGCGGGCCTGCCGCCGGGCACGGTGCTGGACGGGGAGGTGCTCGCGCTGCGGGACGGCGCGCCGTCGTTCGCGGCGCTGGCCGAGCGGATGCACGTGCAGGACGCCGCGCGCGCGGCGGCGCTGGCCCGGCGGGTGCCCGTCTCGTACCTGGTGTTCGACGTGCTGCAGCTGGACGGCCGGGACCTGACCCGGCTGCCGTTCGACGAGCGGCGTGCCGCGCTCGAGCGCCTGGACCTGCCCGAGCCCGCCCGGCTCTCCCCCGTGTACGACGACGGTGCGCTGATCTGGTCCGCGACCCGGGCCCAGGGGCTCGAGGGCGTCGTGGCCAAGCGCGGCACGTCGACCTACCAGCCCGGGCGGCGCTCGCCGGACTGGCTGAAGGCGGTGCACCACCGGACCCGGACCGCGCTCGTCGGCGGCTGGCGGCCGGAGAGCACCGGCAGCGGCCGCCTCGGCGCGGTCCTGCTCGGCGCCCCGGACGCCGGCGGCGGGCTGCGCTTCCTGTGCCGGGCGGGCAGCGGCCTCGCGGGCCCCCTGGCGCGGGACCTCACGGCGGTCCTCGCCCCGCTGACGGCGGACGGGTCCCCGTTCGCCGAGCGGTTGGAGCCCCTCGACGCCCGCGGCACGGTCTGGGTGCGTCCGGAGGTCCTGCTCGACGTGCGGTACCTGACCCGCACCCCCTCGGGCCGCCTCCGGCAGCCCGTGCTCCGTGGCCGGCGCACCGACGTCGGCCCCGAGCCGTGGGAGGTGCCGTGACGCCACGCGGACCGCAGGAACCGCCGCAGACCGTCCGGGTCGACGGTCACGAGGTGCGTCTCACGCACCTGGACCGGGTGCTGTACCCGGCGACCGGCCTGACGAAGGCGGAGGCGGTCGACTACGTGGTGCGCGCGGCACCGGCGCTGCTGGTCCAGCTCCGGGACCGGCCGGTGACCCGCATCCGCTTCCCCGAGGGCGTCGGCGGCGAGACGTTCTTCGAGAAGAACGCCCCGCGCGGCGCGCCCCCGTGGCTGCGCCGGCAGCGGCTGCGGGCGGCGCCCGGCGCCGAGGACGAGGGCAAGGAGCTGGACCTGCCCTTCCTGGACGACGTCGCGGGCCTGGTCTGGGCGACGAACGCCGGCGCGCTGGAGCTGCACACCCCGCAGTGGACCGTCGGGCCGCGGGGCGGGGTGCGCCGGCCGGACCGGCTCGTCATCGACCTCGACCCCGGTGCCCCGGCCGGGCTCGCCGAGTGCGCCCGGGTCGCGCACCTCGTGGCCGACCGGCTGCGGGAGGACGGGCTCGCGACGACGGTGCCCGTCACGTCGGGCAGCAAGGGGATGCAGCTGTACGCGCCGCTGCCCGGCCGGCGCACCGTCCTGGAGGTCCGGCAGTACGCCCGGGACCTCGCGCACGCGCTCGCCGCGGCGCACCCGGGCCTCGTCGTCGCGACGATGCGCAAGGACGTGCGCGGCGGCAAGGTGCTGCTGGACTGGTCGCAGAACCACCCGGCGAAGACGACCATCACCCCGTACTCGCTGCGGGGACGCGAGCAGCCCGCGGTGGCCGCCCCGCGGTGGTGGGACGAGGTGGGGCCGGGCCTCGCGCAGCTGTCCCCGGGCGACGTGCTGGACCGGCTCGACGCGGACGGCGACCCGTTCGCGCGGGCCGGCCGACGGTGAGGCGGCGACCCGCGCGCCACCCCTCCCACCAGCCGTTGCGGAGCCGTGCGGGTTGCGGCAGCGTGGGACGCGGACGGCGTCGATCAGGGGCGCCGGGACGTCACGAGGAGGACTCCGTCATGGCTCGCCGCACCGAACTGCCCAAGTACACCGTGCCGTCGCTGACGATCGAGGACGGTGCGCAGGTCGCCGCGGTCCTGCAGAAGCGGCTGAACGCGCTGAACGACCTGGCGCTCACGCTCAAGCACATCCACTGGAACGTCACCGGGCCGCACTTCATCGCCGTGCACGAGATGATCGACCCGCAGGTCGACGCGGTGCGCGCGATGGTCGACGCGATCGCCGAGCGCATCGCGACCCTCGGCACCGCCCCGGTGGGCACGCCGGGCGCGCTGGTCGCCGCGCGGACCTGGGACGACTACTCGATCGGCCGTGCCGGCGCGATCGAGCACCTGGGGGCGCTCGACGAGGTCTACGTCGGCGTGATCGGAGACCACCGCAGGGCGGCCGACGACGTCGAGGAGCTCGACACGGTCACCAACGACATGCTCATCGGGCACCTGCACGAGCTGGAGCTCTTCCACTGGTTCGTCCGGGCGCACCTGGAGTCCGCCGGCGGCGAGCTGAGCACGCAGGACGCCACGACGGAGAAGCAGGCCGCCCGCCGGGCGGGCTCCGCGGCGAAGGGCGCCGCCGCCCGCTGACCCCCGGGACGCCGAGGCCCCGGTCACCAGAGGGTGGCCGGGGCCTCGTGCTGCGCGCCGGGGTGCGGCGGGCGCCGGACCGCGCGGGTCAGAGGCGTTCCGGGTCGTCCCAGTCGTCCGAGGCGGCGATCGCCTCGTCGTCGGGCGCGAGCTCGCTGTCGCCGAGCGAGCGGGGGGCGCGGCGCGGGTCGCCGCCGGAACGGGCGTCGGCGGCGCGGAGCTCGGCCTCGGAGCTGCGGGCCTCGGCGAGGTGCTCCGCGGCGGGGTCGGACGTGAGGTCGCGGTGCGGGCGGGTCGTCATGTCCCGGTTGTACCCCGATCCGGGCCTGCTCACCACCGTTCCGCACCCGCTCGCAGGGGTGACCGCCCCGTGCCGTGGCCGCGGGGAAGGTTCACAACCCCCGCCGACCTGCCGATGCAGCAGAGGTGAACCCCGTGCACGCGCCACCCCGCCCCGGGCGGGTGCCGGTGACCGAGCTGCTGCGCACGAGCGCGGTGCACTGCGCGTACCAGCCGGTCGTCGACCTGCTGACCGGTGAGGTGCTGGGGCGCGAGGCGCTGCTGCGTACCCCCGCGGACGCCGGCTGGTCCTCGCCGCTGGAGGTGCTGGACTCCGCCGAGGAGCACGGGCTGCTGGGCGAGCTGGAGCGCGCGGCCATGTCCTGCGCGCTGGCGGAGGCCGCCACGGCGTCGGCGGGCGCGTCGCACACCCTGTTCCTCAACATCGAGCCCCGCACCCTGTCCCGGCACCTGCCGCAGGTGCTCGACACGTTGTCCCGCCGGCCCCCGTACGTGCGGGTGGTCGTGGAGATCACGGAGCGGGCGCTCGCCCACGACCCCGCGGCGATCCTCACCGCGGCCGAGGCGCTGCGGGCCGCCGGCTGCGCGATCGCCCTGGACGACGTCGGCGTCGTGCCGGAGTCGCTCGCGTTCATCCCGCTGCTGGCGCCCGAGATCATCAAGCTCGACCTGCAGCTGCTCCGGACCCTCGAGGACCCCGAGACGATGACCGTCGCGGGGGCCGTGCGCTCCCGCGCGGAGGCCACCGGGGCGCGCGTCGTGGCCGAGGGCATCGAGACCCGCGAGGACCTCACGCGCGCGCTCGTGCTCGGTGCGGACCTCGGGCAGGGGTGGTACCTCGGGCGCCCGCAGCGGGTCCTGCCCCCGGGTGAGCGGCACTCCGGCCGGCTCCCCCACCCGCACGAGTCGCTCGAGCGCGGCAGCACGCCGTTCGAGATCGTCGCGCGGCACGGCAGCGTGCGTCCCGCCCCGAAGCGCCTGCTGGCACCGCTGTGCCACACCCTCGAGGGGTCGGCGCTGCGGCACCGGGTGCCGCCGCTGGTGCTCGCGTCGTTCCAGCACGCGCGGTTCTTCGCGGGGCGCACCGTGCCGCGGTACGCGCAGCTGGCGGAGCAGCTGCCGTTCGTGGGGGCTCTCGGTGCCGGCCGTCCCGACGACCTCCCGCCGGAGGTGCGCTGGGTGGGCCTGGACCCGGAGGAGCCACTGGCGCGCGAGTGGTCCGTCGTCGTGCTCGGCGCGCACGAGTCGATCGCGCTCGTGGCGCGGGAGCGGCTCACCCCCGCCGGCGAGGACGTGCTGGGCGGCGTGCTCGCCGAGCCGGACGGCGCCCTGGCGCCGGGCGGTCCCGGACGGGCGGACGGGGCGCGCGAGTTCGACTTCACCGTGACCTACGACGACGCCCTGATCGCCCAGACCGCCCGGGTGCTGCTGCGCCGGTTCGGGGCCGACGGCCGCACGACGCTCCCCGGTCCCCGTGGCCCCGGGCGGGACGCCTAGACCCGGCTGCGCGAGGGGCCGCGCGGCTCAGGGGTCGGCGCGCTCCCGCTGGCGCTCGGCGAACACGGCGGCCGCGGCCCGCGTGACCGGACCGGGCACACCGCCGCCCGCGGGCCGTCCGTCGACCGCGACGACCGGCTGCACGTCCCGCAGGGTCGAGGTGAGGAAGACCTCGTCCGCCGTGGTCAGCGCGTCGTACGGCAGGTCGGCCTCCCGCCCGCCGAACCACTCGAGGACCAGCGCGCGGGTGACCCCCGCCAGGCAGCCCGACGACAGCGGCGGGGTCAGCAGCTCGCCGTCGCGGACGACGAAGACGTTCGTCCCGGTGCCCTCGCACAGCTGTCCCCGGGTGTTCGCGAACACCGCCTCGCCGGCGCCGGCGGCGTGCGCCTGCGCCAGCGCCAGCACGTTCTCGCCGTACGAGGTCGTCTTGAGGCCGGTGAGGGCGCCGACGTCGTTGCGCCGGTAGGGCACGGTCACCACGCCGGTCACCGGGTCCGGCACGTGGCCGGGCGTGACGCCGAGCACCAGCGTGGGTGGCCCGTCGACGCGGCCGCTGCCCAGCAGGCCCGGGCCGCCGGTGAACGTGATGCGCAGCAGGTCGTGCGTGCCGGCGAGCAGGTCGCGGTTCGCGTCGACGACCTCGTGCGCGGCCCGGCGCACGGTTTCCACGTCGAAGCCCGCCAGGCCGATCCCCGCCGCCGAGCGGGCCATGCGCTCGAGGTGCCGGGTGAGGGCGAAGAGGGTGCCGCGGTCGACCTTCACCGCCTCGAACACGCCGTCGCCGACCACGAAACCGTGGTCGCGGGCGGACGTCGTCGCGTCGGCCTCCGGGACGAGTCGGCCGTTGACCCAGAACACCGTCGACGTGACGTCCTCCACCGCAGCGCGCTCCCGTGCCTCGTGCCCGCCCGTGCCGGGCCGGGCTCCCGCACCGACCCT
>DAMBCY010000016.1:0-2153 GCA_032056255.1 Cellulomonas sp.
CACCCCGGGCCAACGCCGCACCCGTGTCCGCCATCCCCCGGTCGAACGCCCGACCGTGGCGCACCAGACGTTGCGCGGCGCGACGCGACCAGGCCAGCCGCATGGCGAGCTCGTCGCCCGCCACGTCCGACATCCGGGGCGTCCCGCCTGCCGTGGACCAGTCAGGGTTCATCGACTCCCGCTGCGCCAGCAGCGCGGCGTACCGGGCCGCCACCGCATGCGACCACGACACCAACCGCACCGCAGCCGCAGCCAGCTCGACGAGGCCGAGGTCGGTGACGTCAGCGGGGTCGACGCGGATGAAGACGTCGGCCAGCTCCGGACCGGGCAGCACGTCGGCGACCTGCGGCTCGATCCCCGATCTCGCGAACGCGTCCGGACGCGGGACCGGCGCCGCGTCCGGGTCGGACACCCGGAACGGGAACCGCGACAGCGGGTCCTGCACCGCGCCCGGGACCACCGCCACCCGCGCCACACCGTCGCGGGCCGTCGAGGACCCGGTCGAGCCGGTCTCGGCCGCCGCCGAGTCGACCGACGACACGGGCCCGGGCGACGACACCGCAGGTACCGTCGCCCTGACGGGCACCCCGTGGGGTACCGGCTGCGCTGCCGCCGCCCGGCGGACGGTCGTCGCGCCTGGCGGCACCGTGGGCGGCTGGAGCGACGAGCGGGCCGGGCCGCGACGTCCGGCGCGCGTTCCGTGGGCACGGAGTGCGACGGCACGCGAGGACTGCCGGCGAGCGGCCCGGCCGCCGGAGCCACGCCCCGGGCCACGGGTGCTGCCTGCGGGTCGGGCGGCGGATGCGGCGGCGAGCCCGGCGCCGTCGGCCTCGGCCGCTCCCGGTCCGGTGGGAGACCTGACGGCGGACCCGGCAGCGGGTGCGGCACCCGGGGAGGCGACGGCTGCGAGATCGGACACGCCGGCCGGTGCGGCGTCCGGGGTGGCGACGGGGCTCGCGAGGCCCGACTCGGGGCCGGTGGTCGTCGCGGGGAGGGAGCGGAGGGCACCGGCCACGGGAGCGACCCCGACAGCGCGCATCAGCGCGCCGCGAGGACGTCTCCGCAGGTCAGGTGCCATGCCATCCACGGTACCGACGACCACCCACACGCCGCCGGCAGTGGGCACCGGCCTGGGGACGGGCGCCCGGCGCGGCACGCGCGACACGCGCAGAGAGTGACGGGCCTCACCGACGATCCCACCGGGCCGCCGACCGGCGCGGCCCAGGGCACCGCCGACAGCACGGCACCGCCGACCCCAGGGCACCACCGGCACCGGGGCACCACCGGCACCGCCGACAGCACGCCCCCCGGCGGAGCGCCCGGTCTCAGCCCTCGCGGAAGCTCACCCCGAACCCCCCGCGCGGGTAGTGCCACGTGAGCGCACCCGGCGGCGCAACCGCCCGGCAGGTGCCGCACTCGAGGCACGCCGCGTACTCGACGTCCAGGCCGCCGTCGGGCCGGGAGGCGTAGACGCGCGCGGGGCACACCGCGACCAGGGTGGGGCCGCAGCCGGTGGCCCGGACGAGGTCCTGGTCCACCTCGATGTGCGACTCCTCCTCGTCCAGCTCGAACCGGTTGCGGGCGAGCCGGTCGGCGACGGACAGCGCCACGGGCACCACCGGCGCAGCGGCCCCCGCGCGGCTCGCGGACACGTCGCCGCTCACAGGGCACGCACCCCCGCCAGCGCGTCGGACGCGAGGTCCCGCAGCCGCACCGGCGACCGGCGCAGGGCGTCCTTCGCGACGCCCACCAGGTGCTTGCGCGGCGTCCCGTCGAGCCGGAACACGTCGAGCATGATCTCCTCCAGGAGCCGTCCGTAGTCGCCGTACATGCGGGGCCGCTCCAGGAACGCCGGCGCCTTCGCGTAGGTGCGCAGGTCCTGCCCGACGGTCCCGGCGAGCAGCCGCTCGCGGTAGCCGGCCAGCCCGGCCGCGGACACGTCGTCCGCGACGAGCGCGGCCTCGATCCCGTCCGCGGCGGCGATCGCCGAGCCGATCGCGAGGTCCATGCCGCGCACGGTCAGCCCCGAGTTGATCGTGAGCCCCGCGGCGTCGCCGACGACGACCATGCCGTCCGTGGCGACCTCGCCGAGCATGTCCCAGCCGCCCTCGGCGACCAGGTGCGAGCCGTACTCCACCATCTCCGCGCCGCGC
>DAMBCY010000016.1:2163-16263 GCA_032056255.1 Cellulomonas sp.
GCGCGAGGAAGTGGTCGAACACGTCCGCCGCCGACAGCCCGCGCGCCACGAGGTCGTCGAGCCGCAGCACGACGGCCACCGACAGCGACGAGCGGTTCGTGTAGACGATGCCGCCGCCGCCGACGCCCTGGGTGCAGTCGCCGACGTACGCGACGGCCGCACCCTCGTCGCCGGACACCCCGAAGCGGTCCTCGATGGTCTGCTCGGGCAGCGAGAGCACCGCCTTGACGCCGACCGCGAGGTGGTGGGTGGGCGGCTTCTCGCGCAGACCGGCCTCGCGGGCGAGGAACGAGTTGACCCCGTCCGCCGCGACGACGACGCGGGCGCGCAGCTCGTCCTCCCCCGCCTGCACGCCGACCACGCGCCGACCGGTCGGACCCGACCCGCCGGGCTCGGTGAGCACCCGGTCCACGCGGACGCCGGGCATGAGGTACGCGCCGGCCTCCTCCGCCTGCGCGGCGAGCCACGGGTCGAACCGGGCGCGCAGCACCGTGACGGCGTTCACCGGGTCGGCGAGCCGGTCGGACGCGACGTCCAGGCCGACGGCGGACTCGGGCGTGAGGAACACGACCTCGTTGCGGGTGACCCGCCGCTCGTACGGCGCCTGCTCCAGGTAGTCCGGGAACACCTGCTCCAGGACGCGGGAGTACAGCACGCCGCCGGACAGGTTCTTGGACCCGGGGGTCTCGCCGCGCTCGATGACGGCGACGGAGCGGCCCTGCCGGGCGAGCAGCGTCGCGGCGACGCTCCCGGCGGGACCCGCCCCGACGACGACGACGTCGAAGTCCGGCTCGGTCACCGCAGCGCCTCGGTGAGCGCGGGGACGACCTGGTAGAGGTCGCCGACGACCGCGTAGTCGGCCTCGGCGAAGATCGGCGCGTCGGCGTCGGTGTTCACCGCGACGACGGTGCGCGACCCGCGGGCGCCCACCATGTGCTGCACCTGGCCGGAGATGCCGAGCGCGAAGTAGAGGTCCGGGCTGACGGTGCGGCCGGAGACGCCGACGTACCGGTCCTTCGGGAAGTACCCGACGCCCTCGGCGAGCGGACGGGTGCACGCGGTGGCGGCGTCGAGCGCGTCGGCCAGCGCCTCGACGAGCGCCACGTCCTCCTGCGCCTTGAGCCCGCGGCCGACGGACACGACGCGGCGCGCGGCGCGCAGGTCGGCGCCGGTGGTCGCGGCAGGCCGGGTCTCGACGACGCGGACCGCGGCGGGGGTGGCCGCGACCTCCTCGACCGTCGCGGGGACGCCGCCGGCCGGCACGTCGCCGCCGTCGGTGACGAGGACGACGGGGCCGGTCGCGAGCAGCTGCTCCTCCGCGACGCCGCCGAGCACCGCGCGGGTGAGGCGGACCCCCGACGCGTCCGGGGCGACGGCCGTGACGCCGGCGAGCGCCGGGGCGTCCAGCCGGGCCGCGACGGCGCCCGCGAGCACGCGGTCCGCGGGCCGGTCGGCGGCGAGCACGACGGTGACGCCCTCGACGGCGGCGACCGCGTCGGCCACGGCGGTGGCGAACGCGGACGCCGGTGCGTCCCCGGGCTCGCCCAGCCAGACGACGCGGTCCGGTGCACCGGCGGCAACGGCGTCCGCGACGGGGCGCGGTCCGGCGACGACGGCGACGACCGGGCCGCCGAGGGTGCGGGCGATCTCGATCAGGTGACCCACGGCGGGGTCGGTGGTGACGATGCAGGTGGTCATGAGGAAGTCCTTCGGTAACTCGGAGGAGGCCGGTCAGAGCACGCCGTCGGCGCGGAGCGCCGCGACGAGCTCGGCCGCGGCGGCCTGCGGGTCGGTGGCGTCGATGCGGACGCGGCGGCGGTCGGCGAGCGCGGGCCTCGTGCGGCCGACGACCTCCAGGCCGTCCGGGGACGCCTCGGGGGCGGGCAGCTCGTCCGTCGGCTTCTTGCCCGCGCCGAGGATGTCCTTCATGCCCGGCACGCGCGGCAGCACGGCGTCGGTGCTCGCGGCCAGCACGGCGGGGCCGGTGACCTCGAGCACCTGCGAGCCGGAGCCCACGGCCTGCTCGACCCGCAGCACGCCGCCGTCGGCGACCGACACCGCGGTGACCTCGGTCAGCAGCGGCCAGCCGAGGTAGCCGGCGAGCACGGCGGGCACCAGGTGCGCGCCCTCGTCCACGGAGGAGTCGCCGGTCAGCACCACGTCGACGTCGCCCTCGGCGCGGACCGCGGACGCGAGCGCCCGGGCGGTCGCCGTGGCACGAGCCCCGGCCAGCGCGGGGTCGGCGACGACGACCAGGCGGTCGAGGCCGCGCGACAGCGCCGCCTTGCGCGCCATCGGGGACGAGACGTCGGGCCCGCCGACGGTGAGCCCCACGAGCTCCGCGCCCGCGGCGTCGGCGAGCGCCCGGGCGAGCTCGATGGCGACCGGGTCGTACTCGCTGACGGACGCCTTGGCGCGGGACAGGTCGACGGACCCGTCCGCCGCGACCACGGCCTCCTGGGGGTTCGGGGCCCACTTGTGGGCGACGGCGATCTTCACGGACGTGCTCCTTCGAGAACGGGGGTGGGGGCGAGCGGGGGCGCCGTGCGGGTGCGCACGGCGAGGGCGGCGAGGGCCGCCATGGCGACGAAGGCGAGCGCGCTGGCCAGCCAGGCACCGGTGAAGGTGCCGGTCACGTCGTGGATCCGGGCGTAGGCGACCGGGGCGGCGGCCGAGAACAGGCCGAGCGCGACGGTCACGAACGAGTAGAGGCGCGCGTAGTCGACGGTGCCGAACAGGTGCCGCACCATCAGCGGCGGCACGACGACCAGGCCGGCGTACCCGCCGCCGAACACGAAGCACCCGAGCAGGAACAGCCCGGCGTCCGCGCCCGCGGCGACGACGACCAGCGGCCCGGCGACGCCGAGCACCGCGCAGACGAGCGTGGTGAGCAGGATGCCGCGGCGGTCGTGCAGCCAGCCGAGGCCGAGCTTGGCCACGATGCCGCCGACCATGATCGCGGAGACGCCGGTCGCACCGGTGGTCGGGTCGAGCCCGATCGACGTCGCGTGGCTGGGCGCCTGCTGCAGGATGCTCGCGCCGAACGCGAGCAGACCGCCGAGCAGCACCGCGCACACGAAGGGCACCGACCGCACGGCGGCGGACACCGAGGAGCGGGAGGCGAGCGCGTCGCGGGGCACCGGGGCAGCGGAGCCCGGCGAGGCGCCCGCCTCGTCCAGGGAGGCTGCCCCGTACGGCCGCAGCCCGAGCTGCTCCGGCTTCAGCCGGATCAGCAGGAGCGTCGCCGGCACGGCCATCAGCCAGCCGACGCCGCCCATGATCGCGCGGGTCTCGCGCCAGCCGATCGCGTCGATCAGCGCGCCGCCCACGGGGTTCGCCACCGCGGCGACCGCGCTGGCGAACGCCGCGGCGATCCCGAGCGCGAGCCCGTTGCGGACGCGGAACCAGTTGTTGATCACCAGCGGGATCGGGATGTACAGCAGCACCCCGTAGCTGATGCCGAGCAGCACGCCCGCGGCGTACCAGTGCCCGAGCGACGTGAACAGGGCGCTGGAGGCGTAGGTGCCGCACGCGAGCGTCATCGCGCTCCCGAGCAGCCACGGCAGCGAGCGCCGCGGCAGCAGCCACCCCGCGACCGGCAGCGTCGCGGTCATCACCAGCGACACCACCGTGAGGTACCCGTTCAGGGAGGCCAGGGACCAGCCCATGTCCTCGCTGACGGGGCTGAGGTAGATGCCCGCGGAGTTGCCGATGACCCCGACGGCGCCGCCGTAGAGCAGGCAGCAGGCGAGGAGCACCCACCAGGCGCGGTGCAGCGGCGGGCGACCGGCGGTGGCAGCGGGAGCGGACATGTCTCACACCTTCGGGAGAGGGGGTCAGCGGGCGGACGGGGTGGACGGACGGGGCGGGGTGGACGCGACCGGCGCGAGGGCCGACGCGGCCGACGCCTGCGCGGCGGCCCCGGCGAACGACTGCACGACGTCGGCGTACCGGCGCGCCTCGTCGCCGACGACCTCCAGGCCGGTGTCCTGCCAGCGCCGCCGCCGGGTGGCGACGAGCGCCCAGTCGAGCGCGGCACCGCGCACGACGTCGGCGGCGTCCGGCTCGCCCTTCGCCCAGGGCGCGCCGGACGGCATCGTCAGCTCCAGGCGGACGGGGGTCGCGGGCAGCTCGAGGTCGTTGATCCGGTACGCGTTGGGCCGGGCCTGCCAGGACAGGAACAGCGTGCTGGCGATCCGGTCGGAGGTGATCGGCGCGCGGCCGAGCGCGTCGGTCAGGTCGACCGAGTGCGCCCACAGCTCCATGTGCCGCGCCGAGGCCAGCGAGCGCGCCGCCATCGGCAGGCCGGGCGCCCACGGCACCCGCGCCTTCGGGTCGGCGTCGAGCAGCGCGGTCACGAGCCGCGACCGCAGCTCGCGCCACCGGTCGAGCACCTCCGCGCCGGGCAGGTGGCTGAACCGGGTGACGCGGTGCTGGTCGTCGTGGCCGAAGTTCGCGTCCGCGAGCGCGGTGACGTCCGTGGACGTGTCCCCCTCCCCCGCGGCGACGAGCAGCCGCGTGGCCGCCCAGTCGAACGCCGCGATGTGCAGCAGCTCCTCCTTGAGCGTCCACGCGCACGTCGCGGCGGGGGCGTCCCACTGCTCCTCGGTCAGCGGGTCGAGCAGCACGTCGACGGCCGCCTGCTCGGCGACCAGGTCGTCGACGATCCCCGACATCGGCCGGGGGTCCATCTCCGGCGCCAGCTCGGGCACGGTGGGAGCGACGGTCGCGGGGCCGGTGCTCACTGCCCGGCCTGCTTCAGCAGCTGGCGCCCGGCGATGTGGATCATGACCTCGTCGGTGCCGCCGCCGATGCGCTGCACCCGGGCGTCGACCCACAGGCGGGACACCCGGCAGTCGGTGGTGTAGCCGATGCCGCCGAAGATCTGCATCGCGTCGTCGATGACCTCGTTGGCGGCCTGCGCGCAGTACAGCTTGGCGAGGGCGGAGTCGATCTGGACCGGCTCGCCGTTGTCGATCTTCCACGCCGTCTTCGCGACGAGGTTGCGCATGTTCTCGATCTTCAGCGCCATCGAGGTGATCTTCTGCTGGATGAGCTGGAAGGCGCCGATGGGCTTGCCGAACTGGATGCGCTGGTTGGCGTACCGGGCGGCGTCGCCGTACGCGCACTCCGCCATGCCGAGCAGCTGCGCGGCCATGAGCAGGCGCTCGACCTCGAAATTGACCATCGCCTGCATGAAGCCGTTGCCCTCGACGCCGACCAGGTCGGCCTCGTCGAGCTCGACGTCCTCGAGGTAGACCTCGCAGGTGTCCATCATGTGCCAGCCGATCTTCTGCAGCGGCTCGATGGTCACGCCCTGCGCGTCCATCGGCAGCCACCACATCGACAGCGCGTTCGTCTTGGACTCGGCGCCCGTCGCGTCGGCGTCCCGGGCCAGGCAGAGCATGTACCTGCTCCGCAGGGCGTTGCTCATGAACGTCTTGTGGCCGTTGAGGTAGACCTTGCCGTCCCGGCGGGTGAACGTCGTGGCGATGGCCGAGGAGTCCGACCCGGCCTGCGGCTCGGTGAACCCGAGGACGAACCCGACCCGCCCGGCGGAGACCTCCTCCATGCACTGCTGCTTCTGCACGTCGTTGCCGAACTCGAGCATGTCCGCGATGGACAGCGCCTGGCCGAAGACGAAGTGGGGGCCGCCGTTCTTGGTGATCTCCTCGGCGACGAGCATGAGGGTCTGGGTGTCGACGGGCGTGCCGCCGTACTCCTCCGGCACGCCGAGCATGGTGAAGCCCGACTCGGCGAGCGCGTCGACCAGCTCGGTGGGGTACCGGTGCTGCTCGTTGCACTCCTTCATGTACGACTCGGGGCAGGCCCGGTCCATGACCTCGCGGAGGCTCTCGAGCAGCAGCTCCTGCTCGTCGGTGGTGCGGAAGTCCATCGGTCGTGCCCTTCAGTTGCGGTGGTGAGAGCCGTCGGTGCCGCGGCGCAGCACGCCCCGGTCGACGAGCAGGTCCAGGTAGGCGGCGGTCTGGCCGGCGGTGAGCCAGCGCAGGCCGAGGGGGGCGGCGTGCCAGTCCGGCACGGCCCGCCAGCCGAGCAGCGGCACGAGGTGCGCGGCGGTCGCGCCGTCGTACGCCGCGACCAGGTCGGCGAGCTGGGCGAGGCGGTCCTCGTGGTGCGCGACCAGCTCGCGCGCCCGCACGGCCGCGGGACCCTCGGCCGGCCCGTGCCCGGGCAGCCAGGCGTCCACGGGCAGGTCCGCGACCCGGCGCAGGCCCGCGAGGTGGTCCGCCGCCGCGGTGCGCGCGGGCCCCGGGCACAGCGGCGGGGTCACGTGTCCGAGCAGGTGGTCCCCGGTGAGCAGCAGCCGGCTCTCCGGCTGGTACAGGCAGACGCTGCCGGGCGTGTGGCCCGGCGTCGCGAGCACCTGCCAGTCGTGCCCGTCGACGGTCAGCACCGCGCCGTCGGCCAGGCCGACCGGGTCCTCCGCGAGCAGGTCGGTGTCGACGGAGCGCAGGTCGGTCGCGGCGAGCACGTCGGCGTCCGCCGCGAAGCCCGCGGCCGACCAGCGCGCGGCCGCCTCGGCCCGCGCCCCGGGCTCGACGGAGCGGCGCAGGTGCGCCAGGGCACCCTCCCCCACCAGCAGCCGGCCGCCGTGCGCCCGCAGCCGGTGCACCAGCCCGGTGTGGTCGGGGTGCTCGTGCGTCACCAGCACGTCGAGGTCCTCGCGGCGCACGCCGAGCTCGTCCAGCACCCGCGCGAGCAGCCCGAGGCCCGCGGTCGAGTCCGAGCCGGTGTCCACCAGCAGCGAGCGCCCGCGCCCGCGGACCAGGTAGCAGAGCGTCTCGCCCTCGAGCCCGGCGGTGTGCGGCAGCGGGATCCGGAACACGTCCGGCGCCTCGCACACCTGCTCGTACCCGCCGTCGAGCGTCGGGCGGGCGGCCCGCGACGCGCGCGCCGCGTCCAGCACGCCGCAGGTCCGGACCACGTCGCGGGTGTCGATCTTCCCGGCGTCGTTGCGGCCCAGGGAGTCGAGCACGTACAGGCGCCGAGGCTTCTTGTACCGCGCGAGCCGCGCGCAGCAGGTGTCCTGGATCTCGGCCAGCGTCGGAGCGGGAGCATCGGGGTCCGCCCGGCACAGCTCGACCGCGACCGCCACGGCCTCGCCCAGCACCGGGTCGGGCACGCCGAACACCACGCAGTCCGCGACCCCGGGGTGGGCCCGCACCGCGGCGTCGACCTCGGCGGCGAACACGTTCTCCCCGCCGGACTTGATCAGGTCCCGGCGCCGGGACATCAGGTACAGGTAGCCGTCGGCGTCGCGCCGCATGAGGTCGCCGGACCGCAGCCAGCCGTCGGCGGTGAACACCTCCCGGCTCGCGACGGGCTGCGCGTGGTAGCCGCGCATGACGGCCTCGGTGCGGACCACGGCCTCCCCGACCTCGCCCTCGGGGACGTCGTGGCCCGCGTCGTCGACCAGGCGGATCTCGGTGAACGGCATCGCCCGGCCGACCGACCCCGCGTGCGCTGCCCCCGGGCCGGCCTCCTCCGGGCCGAGCACGGCGCAGGAGCCGAGGCCGCTCTCGGTCTGGCCCCAGCCGTAGGACAGCACCGCGTCCGGGAAGTGCCGGTAGACGCCCGCGAGCACGTCGGGGGCGAGCCCGCCCGCCGCCGACTGCACCAGGCGCACCGAGGACAGGTCGTGGTCGTCGATCCCGGGGTGGTGCAGCAGCCGGCCCAGCGTGGACGGCGGCAGCAGGATCAGGTAGCTCACGCCCCGGCGCTCGACCTGCCGCAGGATGGCGTCGGCGTCGAAGCCGGCGCACAGCACGAGCGTCGCCCCGACGGCGACGCCCATGGACATCCAGGCGTGGCCCGCGTGGTGGTCGAGCGGGCACTGGATCAGCACCACCCGGCGCTCGTCGGCGTCCAGGCCGTTCGACAGGTACGTGCCCTCGGCGTTCACCAGGTCCGCGCGGTGGGTGCGCTCGACGCCCTTGGGCGTGCCGGTGCTGCCGCCGGTGAACTGGATCCGGGACACCGCGTCCGCGTCGCGCACGGGGTCCAGCGGCGCGGCGGAGGCCGCCCGCTGCAGGTCGGTCAGCGACGTCGCCCAGGGCGGGCAGTCCCCCGCGGCGAACCCGGGGTCGGCGACGCCGAGGTCCGCGGCCGTCCACGGCGCGACGCCCGGCCCGGTGCACGGCCCGTCGACGCACAGCAGCCGCACGCCGTCGAGCGCGGCGGCGTCCACCTGCGCCGCGAACATCGGCGCGAACACCAGCGTCCCGGCGTCGCAGGACCGCACCAGGCACGCGACCTCGCGCGCGGTGAGGCGCACGTTGAGCGGCACGGCGACGGCACCGACCAGCTGGACGGCGTAGTAGAGCTCGACGATCTCGGGGCAGCTCGGCAGCAGGTACGCGACCCGGTCGCCCCGCCGCACGCCCTGGTCGAGCAGGGCGCGGGCCAGCCGGTGCACGGTGTCCCGTGCGGCGGCGTAGTCGACCACCACGTCGCCGAGCACGAGCGCGGGCCGCCCGGGGTGCGCCGCCGCGGCCGCCAGGAACGGCTCGGCCATGTTCGCGCAGCGCGCGGCGAGCGCCGGCGCGTGCGTCACGTCCGTCGCCGTGCGCTGCGCGCGGGTCATCGCGCGAACCGCTTCATGGTCTCGCGGAACCCCGCGGTGCGGGTGCACAGCGGGGACGCGGTGGTCTCCGCCTGCAGCACGGCCTCGAGGCCGGTGTCCGTGGCGGCGTTCATGATGCCCTTGGTGATCTGCACGGACTGCGGGGGCATCCCCGCGACCCGGCGGGCCAGCTCGAGCGTGCCGGCCTCGAGCTCGCCGGCGGGCAGCACCCGGTTCGCCAGGCGCAGCTCGCGCAGGTCGGCGCCCGACAGCTCGCGGTCGGCGAGCAGGATCTCCTTCGCGAGCGTGTCGCCCACCAGGTCGGGCAGGAACTTCATCATGCCCATCTCGGGCACGATGCCGATCCGGCAGAACGCCGGGACGACCCGCACCCGGTCCGAGACGCACACCAGGTCGCAGGCCAGCAGCAGGCTGAACGCCCCGCCGACCACGAACCCGTCCGCCATCGCGACGACGGGCGTGCCGATCTGCCGGATCGTGCGGATCACCGTCTCGTAGCGCTGCAGCTGGGCACGCGCGGCCTCGACGGTCTGCTCCCCCGGCCCGGACTGCGTGAGGTCGCCGCCGGAGGAGAAGTGCTCGCCCGCGCCGCGCAGCACGATCGCCCGCACGTCCTCGTCGGCGTCCGCGGCCCGGAGGTGCGCCGCCAGCAGGTCCATCATCGCGGCGCTGATCGCGTTCTTCTTCCGCGGCTGGTTGAGCACCAGCGCGCGGACGCCGTCGCCGAGGTCCTCGGCGTAGACGACCTCGCGATCAGGCGCGGTCACAGCGCCACCCCCGCGCGGTAGCCCGCCTTCGTCGCGTCCGCGATCCGGCCCGGGTCGGCGCAGTCGCCCACGGCGTGCACCTCGACGCCGAGCGCCTCGATCTCCCGCGCCAGGCCCGGGTTCGGCACGAACCCGAGGGTCACGGCGACCGTCTTCGCGTCGGCGCGCACCAGCGTCTGCGTGCCGTCCGGGGCGGTCTGGACGCCGAGCACGCCGTCCTTCGTGATCTCCGTGACGCGCGTCGACGGGTACGTGGTGACGTTCGGGGCCTTCTTGAAGTCCGACGTCACGTGGAACCGGTCGGAGCCGCCCACGTCGTAGCCGATCTTCTTGCGCTCCTCGAGGATCGCCGTCGCCCGGCCGGAGTGCATCGCCAGCTCGCCGAGCTCGCAGCCGGGCAGCCCGCCGCCGATGATCGCGACGGACCGGCGCAGCGGCCACGGGCTGATCGAGGTCGCCCAGCGCGCGAAGCCGGGCGTGTAGTAGAGCTTGAGGAACCGCGCCGCGGCGGTCCAGAGCACGGTGTTGACGACGCCCGGCTTGCGCGGGGGCGTGCCGTTGAGCATCTGCAGGAAGTCGTGCGAGGTGACGACGTTCGCGCCGTCCACGCCCGGCACGTCGATGCCCTTGGGCTCGCCGCCGATCGCGACGACCACGGCGTCGGGCCGCACCCGGCGGACCAGGTCGGCGGTCACCGGGGTGTTCAGCACGACCCGGATCGCGGGGGTCTTGCGGAGCCTGGTCTTGTAGTACGACAGCAGGCGCTCGTGCAGCGGGCTGAAGATCGCGCTCATCTTGGTGCAGCCCCCGGTGCGCGGGCCGGCCTCGTAGATCGTGACGTCGTGCCCGCGCTCGTACGCGGCGAACGCGGCGGACATCCCCGCCGGGCCGGAGCCGGCGACCATGACCTGCTTGCGCACCGGCGCCTTCTCGACGGTCAGCGTGTCGAGCTCCGGGCCGAGGCGCGGGTTCAGGCCGCACGTGTCCAGCGGGAGGCCCCGCCCGACGACGTCGTCGATGCACCGGTTGCAGCAGATGCACATCGCGATGTCCTCGGGCCGGTCCTCCGCGACCTTCTTCGCGAACTCCGGGTCGGCGATGGAGTACCGCAGGCCGCCGATCATGTCGGCCTTGCCCTCGCGCAGGATCTTCTCCATGACGACCGGGTCGGTCTCGCGGTAGGCGGTGACGACCGGCTTGGTCGCGACCGTCTTGATCTGCTCGGAGGTCCACGCCCAGTGCCCGTCCGGCACCCGCTTGCTGTTCAGGGGCACGCTGCTCTCGTGCCAGCCGACCGCGAGGTCGTGCAGGTCCAGGCCCGCCGCCTCCAGGTACGGCACGACCTGCAGGGCGTCCTCGATGGTGTGCCCGGCGCCGCTGGGGCTCGAGACGTACTCCACCGGCGACCAGCGCACGATGATCGGGAAGTCCGGCCCGACCTCGGCGCGGATCTCCTGAAGCACCTCGACCGTGAGCCGCACCCGGTTCTCCAGCGAGCCGCCGTACCGGTCGGTGCGGTCGTTGGTGGCCGGGGACAGGAACCGGTTGAGGATGCCGCCGACGCCCGCCATGACCTCGACGGCGTCCCAGCCGGCGGCCTTGACCACGCGGGCGCAGGTGACGAACTGCTGCTTGAAGATCGCGATGTGCTCGAGCGACATGGCCCGGAACGGGCCCATCATCGGCAGGATCGAGATGTCCGACGGGCCCCACTCGTGCTCGTCCTCGTCGGTCTGCGACTTCCAGTCGTGCACGAAGTACGGCTGCCCCGCGAGCCGGCCGCCGTGCTCGTGCACCGCGTCGGCCATCTGCCGCAGGTGCGGCAGGCAGCTGTCGTCCCACGCCCCGGGCAGCCGGTGGTTCCCGGGGTGCTCGGCGTTCCGCTCGTAGGGGCAGACCGTCTGCAGGATCAGGCCGGTCTGGCCCGCCGCGCGCACCGACAGGTAGTTGAGGAACCGCTGCGTCGGGCGCGAGTCGGCGTCGACGTAGCCCGCGCCCGGCGACATCGAGGTCGTCATGAGCTTGTTCCGGAGGGTCATGCCGCCCACCTGGATCGGTGCGGACAGCAGCGGGAACTGGGTACCCATGGGATGGCTCCTGGAGGGGGTGGCGAGACGGACGGGGCGGAGCGTGCGAGGGGTGCCCGGACCGGCCGACGGGGGTGGCGGCCGGTCCGGGCGGGCGGTCAGCGCTGCCCGGCCCAGCCCCTGCGGGCGGTCCGGACGATGACCGGGACGAACACGGCCACCGCGAGGTACAGGCAGATGACGAGCACGAAGGCCGGGGTGAACGAGCCGCTCATGTCGACGATCCGCGCGTACGTCAGGGCCGCGAGACCGGAGAAGACGAAGATGCCGGTGGAGACCCACGAGTAGATCTCCGCGTAGCTGGCGGTGCCGAAGCCCTCGCGGGCGACCATCGGGGAGATGACCGTCAGCGCCGAGTAGCCGATGCCGAACACGCCCATGCCGAGGTAGAAGAGCAGCGTCGAGGAGCCGGAGAACAGCGCCATCGCCAGGCCCGCCGCGCCGCACAGGCCCGCGACCACGCCGGTGACCTTGCTGCCGAGCGCGTCGGACAGCCAGCCGAGCAGGAACTTGCCGCAGGTGCCGCCGATCATGACGATCGAGACGGCGACCGCCCCGGCCTCGGCGCCGAGCTCGCCGGTGGCCGCGAACGACGGGATCTGCTGGAAGAACGAGGCGCAGAACACCAGGAACCCGGCGGTGAGGATCAGCAGGTAGAACGCCGGGATCCGGCGGGCCTGCGCGAGCGTCGCGCCCTCGCCGGACGGCTTCGCCCCGGCCGTCGTCGCGGCGGCCTCCGCCGCGTCGGCACCGAACGGCAGCACGTTCATCGACGCCGGGTCCTTGCGCACGAACAGCGCGCTGAACACCACCGAGACGACCGTGATGACGATGCCGAAGACCAGGCGGGTGTGCTGCCAGCCCTGGGACTCGATCATCGACTGGCCGACCGGGCTGGCGATCGCCGCGAGGATGCTCAGGGCCGCGCCGGCGATGCCGATGGCCAGGCCGGTCTGCTTGCGGAACCAGGCGTTCACCAGCGTGGGCACCGCGAGGAACATGAAGAACGAGCAGGACACGCCGTAGATGACGCCGTACAGGTGCCACTGCCACGGGTGGGTGGCGTACGCCGTCCAGATCGTGCTCAGGCCGTACGCCGCCGCGGTGATCGTGAGGATCCAGCGCGGGTTGTACCTCGCCATGAGCTTGCCGGCGAACGGCGTGCACAGCGCCGCGACCCACGGCTGGATGGTCATGTACAGCGTGGCCTCGGTGCGGCTCCAGCCGAACTGCTCCATGACCGGGGTCACGAAGATGCCGGAGGTGTTGCCGACGATGCCGACCGGCACGGCGTAGAAGCCGAGGCAGGCGATCAGGATGACCCAGGCGTAGTTCGAGCGCGTCGGGGCGGCGCTCCGCCGGGCCGGTGAGACGGCCGTCGTGTTCACAGGGGGGCTCCTCGGGGAGGGTGGGTGCCGGGGGCGGGGTCAGGCAGCGGGGCCGCCGACGACGCCGTCGGCGCGCAGCGCGGAGATCTCGTCCGCGGAGAACCCGTGCTCGGCGAGCACGGTGTCGGTGTCGAAGTCCCGGGGCGCGCCACCGCGCACCGTCTTCGAGGGGTTGTTGCGGAACCGCGGGACGGGGGTCGCGCCCGTGACGTCCTCGCCGGTCGCCACGTCCTCCCAGGTCTCGAAGACGCCCCGCTGCTGGTAGTGCGGGTGCTCGCGCATCATGGCGTAGGTCATGACGGGGCTCACCGCGACGCCGAGGGCGCCGAGCTCGGCGTCCACCTCGGCCACGGTGCGCTCGGCGCAGTACGCCTCGAGCTTCGCGGTGAACTTGCGCGCGCGCTCCGGCTTGTCGCGGCTGATCGACTGGATCACGCCCTCGAAGTCCGGGTCGTCGCCGAGGCCGAACAGGTCGATCATGTTCCGGATGCCGGTGTTGCCCCCGACGGCGACGAACACCCAGCCGTCCGAGCAGCGCTCGGTGCCGTTGCACGCGCCGTAGCTGTCCAGGTTGCCCATCCGCGGCGCCTGCAGCCCCTTGTTCAGGCCGTCCGTCAGGTACGACGCCTGCAGCCGGACCAGCGTCTCGAACTGCGCGAGGTCGATGCTCTCGCCCTCGCCGGTCTGCCGGGAGCGCAGCACGGCGGCGAGCGCCGCCCACGCGCCGAACAGGCCGGTGACGAAGTCGCCCGTGTACGGCTTGGTGACGTACGGCGGCAGCGGGTCCGCGAAGCCGTTGATCGCGAGGTAGCCGCTGAACGCCTGGCCGATCGAGTCGAACGACGCCCGGCGCAGGTAGGACGGGTCGCCGGTGAGGCCGAACCCGGAGATGTGCACGATGACGAGCCGCGGGTTGACCTCCCACAGCACCTCGTCGGTCAGGCCCCAGGACGCCCAGGTGCCGCCCTTCGACGACTCGACCAGCATGTCCGCGTCGGCGATCAGGCGGAACAGCACCTGCCGGCCCTGCTCCGACGGGATGTCCAGGCTCATCGACCGCTGGTTGCGGCGCTCCGTCGACCACGACTGCGGCCACAGCCGGTACATGTCCGGCACGCGGGTGTTCTCGACCTGCACCACGTCGGCGCCCTGCTCGGCGAACAGCCCGCACATGAACGGGCCGGCGACCACCGAGGAGGCGTTGACGACCTTGAGGTCCTGCAGGTTGCCGAATGGCTGACCGGCTGCGTCCT
>DAMBCY010000016.1:16273-20578 GCA_032056255.1 Cellulomonas sp.
GGTGGGTGGCCGGGCGAGGGCCGGGGGCGTGCGGTGCTGCGGGATGCGTCGGGGGTGCTGCGGGTCAGGCGGTGGTCTCGGCGTACGGCAGCCGGGACAGGCCGCCCGCGGCGTACAGGGCGTCGCGCGTCGCGTCGGGGATGCCGAGCTCGGCGAGCAGGTCGTCGTTGTCCTGGCCGACGGTGGGGGCACCGCGCCAGATCCGCCCGGGCCGGTTCGCGACCTCGGGGACGACCTTCACGCCGGGCACCGTGGTCACGCCGTCGGCGGCGGTCCACTCGGTGAACACGCCGCGCGCCCGGTAGTGCGGGTGCTCCCGGGCGGCGGCGTAGTCGAGCAGCCGGGAGACCGGGACGCCGGCCGCGGCCAGCTCGTCCTCGACCTCGGCGGCGGTGCGCGCCCCGATGTACGCCGCGAACGCGCGCTCCAGGACCTCGGCCTCCGGGGTGTCCACCGGCACGTAGCCGGAGCCCTCGGGGAAGGTCTCGGACCCGTACGCCAGACCGAGCACGGGCAGCAGCCGGGCGAGCACGCCGGCGCCGAGCGCCAGGACGTAGACCTCCTCGCCGTCCCCGCACCGGTAGGTGCCGTACACGGCGCAGATGCGGGAGCGGTCGCCCTCCTTGACGTAGTCCAGGCCGTACCGCAGGTAGTCGGTGGGGTAGTTCGCCTGGACGCGCAGCATCGCCTCGAACTGCGCGATGTCCAGGCTCTCGCCCTTTCCGGTGCGTTCCCGCGAGAGCAGCGCGGCATTCGCCGTGCCGAAGGCGAAGAATGCGGCCGTGTAATCCGCGGGGAACGGCATGGCGGGCGTGGACGGCTGCCCGGGCATGCCGTTCATCCGCATCGCGCAGCCGAACGCCTGGGCGATCGGGTCGTAGGACGCGCGCCGCACCCAGGCGTCCTCCCCGGTCTGCCCGAAGCCCGAGATGTGCGCGACGACGAGGCGCGGGTTGCGGTCCCAGAGCACGGCGTCCGACAGGCCGATCCGGGCGAACCGGCCGCCGACCGACGCCTCGATCAGCACGTCCGCGGTCTCGATCAGCCGCAGGAAGACCTCGCGGCCCTCCCCCTTGACGTAGTCCAGCGCCAGGGAGCGCATGTTGCGGCGGTCCTGCTGCCAGGAGCCGGACCGGCGGGCGACGCGGGAGGTGTCGACCGCGCGGGGGTTCTCGACCCAGATCACGTCGGCCCCGTGCTCGGCGTAGAGCTCCGCCGCGAACGGGGCGGCGACGGACAGGCCCGTCATGACGACGCGGTAGCCGTCGAGCATGCCGAAGGCCGGCTTGCGCACGGGCACCGGGGCACCCGGTCGTGCGGTCTGACCTGCGGGCTCCGTGGGCGTCGTCGGCACGGTGCCTCCCTCCTGGCGTCTCGGCGCACGCCGACGACGCATTCGGGGAACGCGTTGCGGCTGTGCGAAGAATGAGCGGCTGACCGGGCCGTGTCAGCACCGGGCGAGACTCACAGGAATGAAGGTAGCGGATCTACTAAACCGGGATAGTGGGACCTCTGTCCTGCGATGCCCCGGGACCTCTGTCCCGGGTTTCGGCCCCCTTCCGCCCGGGAAGCGCTTCCCCGGGTCCCCGGAGCCCTCGCTTGGGACCTGGGTCCCGGACGTTCGCCCCGCGCGCCACGCGCGCCCGCACGCCCGGCCGCGCGCTCGGCGCCCGGCCGCGCGTGCGGGTGCGGAGACGCGTGCGGGTGCGGAGACGACAAGGCCCCGCGCACCATCGGTGCGCGGGGCCTCGCGGGGGCGTGCGGTGCGGTCAGGCGATCTCGGTCTGGAGCAGGAACGCCTCGAGCGCGTCGAGCGCGGCGGCGGCCTCCGGCCCGTCCGTCTCCGTCGACAGCACGAGCGTGTCGCCCGCGCCGGCGCCCAGCGTCATGATCCCGAGGATGCTCGCGGCCTGGACCGGGGCGTTCTCGCCCTTGCGGACCGTCACCGGCACGGCCTGCTTGCCGGCCTCCGCGACGAACAGGGCGGCGGGGCGGGCGTGCAGCCCCTCGACGATGCCGACGACGACAGTACGTTCCATGGGGGCGACCTCCGGTGCGAGCGGGCGTGCCCCTCGGCGGGCACGCGAGGAAGCCTAACTGGTCTGGACCACGCGCGGCCCCGCTGCGGTCAGCCCGCGCGGACCTGGTCCACGCCCCGGTTCGCCAGGGCGTCCGCGTGCTCGTTGCCCGGGTCGCCGGCGTGGCCCTTCACCCAGTGCCAGGAGATCGCGTGCCGGGCCACCTGGGCGTCGAGCTCCTGCCACAGGTCCTGGTTCTTCACCGGCTTCTTGTCGGCCGTCCGCCAGCCGTTGCGCTTCCAGCCCGCGATCCACGTCGTCACGCCCTGCATCACGTACTGCGAGTCGACGTGCAGGTCCACCCGGCAGGGCCGGTTCAGCGCGCGCAGCCCCTCGATGACGGCCGTGAGCTCCATGCGGTTGTTGGTCGTGACCGCCTCGCCGCCGAACAGCTCGCGCTCGTGCCCGCCCGACCGCAGCAGCGCGCCCCAGCCGCCGACGCCCGGGTTGCCCTTGCAGGCCCCGTCGGTCCACATCTCGACGTGCGCGGGGGTACCGGAGGCGGGGGCGTCGCTCGTGCTCATGGTCGCCCACTGTAGGGGTGGTGCGGGCGTGAAAGGATCGCCCGGTGGCTGCCTCCCGATCGACCCTGGCCGACCGGGTCCCCGCCGACCCGCACGACGCCGACGCCCTGTACGAGGCGTTCACCGGCTGGGCCGCCGACCAGGGCCTGAGCCTCTACCCGCACCAGGACGAGGCGCTGCTGGAGCTGGTGACCGGCGCGCACGTGATCCTGTCGACGCCGACCGGCTCCGGGAAGTCCCTGGTGGCGACCGCCGCGCACTTCGTGGCGCTCGCCCAGGGCCGCCGCACGTACTACACCGCGCCGCTGAAGGCCCTGGTGTCGGAGAAGTTCTTCGCCCTCGTCGAGGCGTTCGGGTCGGCCCACGTCGGGATGATGACCGGCGACTCCGCGGTGAACCCCGACGCGCCGATCATCTGCTGCACCGCCGAGATCCTCGCGAACCTCGCGCTGCGCCAGGGACCGGGCGCGGACGTCGGCCAGGTCGTCATGGACGAGTTCCACTTCTACGCAGACCCGCAGCGCGGCTGGGCGTGGCAGGTGCCGCTGCTGGAGCTGCCGGACGCGCAGCTCCTGCTCATGTCGGCGACGCTCGGCGACGTGTCGTTCTTCCGCGACGACCTGGTGCGCCGCACGGGCGTCCCGGTCGCGGTGGTGGACGACGCCGAGCGCCCGGTGCCGCTGTCGTTCACCTACGAGGTCGAGCCGCTGCACGAGCTGCTGGAGATGCTGGTGCAGACCGGTCGCTCCCCCGTGTACGTCGTGCACTTCACGCAGAAGGAGGCCGTCGAGCGCGCGCAGGCGCTGCTGTCGATGACCCTCGCGAGCCGCGAGCAGCGCGACCGGATCGCCGACGAGCTGGGCGACTTCCGGTTCGGGCCCGGCTTCGGCAGGACGCTGTCCCGGCTGCTGCGGCACGGCGTCGGCGTGCACCACGCGGGGATGCTGCCCAAGTACCGGCGGGTCGTCGAGCGGCTGACCCAGAAGGGCCTCCTGCGCGTCGTGTGCGGCACGGACACCCTGGGCGTCGGCATCAACGTCCCGATCCGCACGGTCCTGCTCACGAGCCTGGTCAAGTACGACGGCACCCGGATGCGGCACCTGTCCGCGCGCGAGTTCCACCAGATCGCCGGGCGCGCGGGGCGGGCGGGCTTCGACACCACCGGCGAGGTGCTGGTGCTGGCGCCCGAGCACGTCATCGAGAACCGCAAGGCCCTGCAGAAGGCCGGCGACGACCCGAAGAAGCTCAAGAAGATCGTCCGCAAGCAGGCGCCGCCCGGGATGGTCAACTGGACCGACAAGACGTTCGAGCGGCTGCGCGACGCCGACCCCGAGCCGCTGACCTCGTCGTTCTCGGTGTCGCACGCGATGGTGCTCAACGTGCTCGCGCGCCCCACGGGCGACCCCGTCGAGACCATGAAGCACCTGCTGCTCGACAACCACGAGCCCGAGGCGTCCCGCGGCCGGCTGGTCCGGCAGGCGGTGGCGATCTACCGGTCGCTGCGTGCCGCCGGCGTCGTCGAGCGCGTGGTGGAGCCCGGTCCGGGGCCCGAGCGGCTGCGGCGCACCGTGCGGCTGACGGTGGACGTGCCGCCGACGTTCGCCCTCAACCAGGCGCTGTCCCCGTTCGCCTACGCGGCGCTCGACCTGCTGGACCGCGAGGACCCGGCCTACGCACACGACGTGGTGTCGGTCATCGAGGCC
>DAMBCY010000017.1:0-20564 GCA_032056255.1 Cellulomonas sp.
ACGTCCGGCGACTGCGCCGAGTACACCGGTGCGCCGTCGAGGCTGAGGTACAGGTCCGGCACCCGTCCGCCCGGCGCCAGGCGCGTGGCGATCTCCCGCACCTGCCCGACCATCTCGGCGAGCCCGGCCCACCACGCCTCCTGCGCCGCCGCCGGCGGGCCGTCGACCTCCCCGGGCGCGAACGTCGGCCCGTAGGTCGCCCAGCCCTGCCCGAACCGGGCCGCGAGCGCCATCGTCCGCGGCCCGTTCGCGGCGATCACGAACGGGGTGCGCGGCCGGGCGAGCGTCCCCGGGACCATCCGCGCCCCGTCCGCCGCGTAGAACGTGCCCTCGTGGTCGGTCACGGGGTGGGTGAGCAGCCGGTCGAGCAGCTCCACGAACTCCTCGAACCGCCGCGTCCGCTCCCCGCGGCTCGGCGGCGGGCCGAGCACCCCGGCGTCGAAGCCCTCGCCACCCGCGCCCAGCCCCAGCAGGAACCGGCCGCCGGCGACGTCGTCGAGGCCCATGACGTCCTTGGCGAACGGCACCGGGTGCCGGAAGTTCGGTGACGCCACCCAGGTGCCCAGCCCGATCCGCTCGGTCACCGCGGCCGCCGCGGCCAGCAGCGGGACGGTGGCGAACCAGGGCTCGTCGGCCAGCGACCGCCAGGCGAGGTGGTCGTAGGTCCACGCGTGGTCGAACCCGTACTCCTCCGCCCGCCGCCACGTGTGCCGGGCCTGCGCCCAGCGGTCCTGCGGGAGGATCACGACCCCGAGGCGGGTGCGGCCGCGCGACGCCGACCGGTCGGCGGGGTCCGGGACGGCGGGGGTCGGGGCGTCGGCGGTCACGCCCGCCAGGCTATCCGGCCGGGTCGGCGCGGGGTCGGCGCGGGGAGCCCGCTCCCGGTCGCCGCCGCCCCCCGGGTCAGCCCCAGCCGAGCTCGTGCAGCCGGGCGTCGTCGATGCCGAAGTGGTGGGCGATCTCGTGCACCACGGTGATGGCGACCTCCTCGGCGACCTGCTCCCGGTCCTCGCAGATCGCCAGGGTCGGCAGCCGGAAGACCGTGATCCGGTCCGGCAGCGACCCCGCCGCCCAGAACTCCCCGCGCTCGGTCAGCGGCACGCCCTCGTACAGCCCCAGCAGCCCGGGCTCGTCGACCGGTGCGTCGTCCTCGACCAGCACCACGACGTTGTCCATCCGGGCCGCCAGCTCGGGCGGCACCAGGTCCAGCCCGTCCCGGACGGCGTCCTCGAACTCCTCGCGCGACATGTCCACCACGGGACCATCCTGGCCGGTTTGGTCGTTCGGCGTCCGACACCGTATGGTTGACCCCGGTCTGAAGACGCCTCGACGTCAGGGGCGCAAGCCCCCATCGTCTAGCGGCCCAGGACCCCGCCCTTTCACGGCGGTAGCACGGGTTCGAATCCCGTTGGGGGTACGAGCAGTGCATGTGGAATACTCGGTCTCACAACGAGGCCCCGTAGCGCAGTTGGTTAGCGCGCCGCCCTGTCACGGCGGAGGTCGCGGGTTCAAGTCCCGTCGGGGTCGCTCGATCACACCGGTCCGGCAGGGCCGGTGTCGTCGTATCGAGGCTCTGTAGCTCAGTTGGTAGAGCGTTCGACTGAAAATCGAAAGGTCACCGGATCGACGCCGGTCGGAGCCACCTCGGAAGCCCCGCATCGCCCCAGGCGACGCGGGGCTTCGTCGTCCCCAGGACGCCGAGAGAGGTCCGTAGCCGTCCGGAGGGTGTGCCCGGGGCGCCCTGTCCCGACCCGGAGCCCCTACCTCGGCGCACGCCGGCGCGGGAGCACCGCCGTGAACGTCGTGCCCTCGCCCTCGACGCTCGACACCTCCATCGCCCCGCCGTGCGCGACGACGACCGAGCGCGTGATCGCCAGCCCCAGGCCGACGCCGGGCACGGCGTTCCGGGTCGCGGTGGACGTGCGGAAGAACCGGCCGAACAGCCGGTCCACCTCGTCCGCCGAGATGCCGAGGCCGGTGTCCTCGACGGCGATGCGCACGTGGTCGACCCCGACGGTCACCCGGACGGTGACGGTACCGCCGGCGGGGGTGAACTTCAGCGCGTTCGACACCAGGTTGTCGCAGACCTGCGCGAGGCGGCCGGGGTCGGCCCGGAGCGGGACGGGGGCGTCCGGGACGTCGGCGACCAGGTGGACGCCCGCGCGGTCGGCGTTCGGGCCGGAGGACGCCACGGCGGCGCGTGCGATCTCGGCGACGTCCACGTCCGCGAGCGCCAGCGGGAAGCCGCCGGCGTCGACCTGGGCGGTGAACAGCAGGTCGTCGACGAGCCGCAGCAGGCGGTGCGCGTTGCGCTCGGCGACCTCCACGGAGCGCACCTGCTCCTCGGTGAGGGGGTCGTCGCGCAGCAGGTCGAGGTGGCCGACCATCGCGCTGACGGGGGTGCGCAGCTCGTGGGAGATCATCCCGGTGAACTGGTCCTGCAGCCGCACGGCCTCGAGCGCCTGGGTCTGGTCGGTGGCGACGAACAGGTAGCCGACGTGCGCGCCCTCGCCGTCGACCCGCACGGTGGCGGAGACCTGGACCGGCAGCCGCGAGCCGTCGGCGCGCACCCAGGTGCCCTCGATGACCTCGGGGCTGTCGGACGTCACGCCGGCGACCATCGCCTCGAACGGCGTGCTGGTGCGGGCGCGGCGCCAGAGCTCCTGCAGCTCGGCGGGGAGCACGACCTCGTGCACGTGCAGCCGGCCGCAGGCCTCGTCGGCGCTGCGGCCGAGCATCCGGGCGGCGCCGGGGTTCCAGACGTCGACCAGGCCCTCCGGGTCGGTGCCGATCACGGCCTGCTCGGTGACGGCGTCCAGGACGCTGCGGGTCAGGGCGTCGGCGGCGTGCAGCCGGGCGAGCTGCCGGCGCAGCCGTCGCGCGAGCTCGTTGACGGTCAGCGCCGCGAGGGCCAGCGCGAACGGGCCGAACACCGGGCGCCAGACGTCGACCCCGCCCGGCTCCGACCCGACGGCGGGCAGCGCCGGGAGCAGCAGGGCCAGGCAGGACGAGACCGCGGCGAGCACGACGGCCCACCGGCCCGGCTCCGCGGCCATCCAGATCAGCGGCAGCACGATGATCGCGGAGAACAGCGACGCCGGGCCACCGGTGCCCGCTCGCAGCAGGCCGACCGCGACCATCGAGACGACGGGGACCAGCACCACCCAGCCGTCGCCCGCGCCCCAGCCGCCGTCGGGCTCGCGCGGACGTCCCCAGTCGGGGCGCAGGACGGCGACCGCGACCAGGGCCGACGCGAGGGCGACGCCGACGACGCTCGCCACGACCGGGCCGGGGTGCGTGACGACCACGTCCCCGGCGAGCAGCACGACGGCGCCGGCGACGGCGAACGCCACCAGGGTCGGCAGGAACTTGACCAGCGTGGTCCAGTCCCGCCTGCGGGCGGGGGGCCCCGGCACGTCGGGCATCACCACGCCGTCGCGCCCCCGTCGCCGCTGCCGTCCCCGTCGCCGGCCCCGTCTCCGCTGCCTCCGCCCGGCGTCGGCGTGCCGGTGCCCGGCGGCACCGCCCCCGGTCCGACGCCCCCCGTGTCGCGCACGATCTCGAGCGGCTCCACGGCCCGGCCGGTGCCGAACCGGGACCAGTACCGGGCGGTCGCCCGCACCATGCCCGGCTCCAGGTAGTCGCGGATCGCGGTCTGCGAGGTGAAGCAGGCGAGCATCGCGAGCTTCGTCTCCAGGTACGGGTCGACCGCCACGAACCGGTTGGGCCGGAACTCCACGGTCGCCGACGGGCTCTCGAAGCACGCGACCGTGCCGATGCCGCGGGTGGCGACCATGACGGCCTGGTGCACCGCGCGGTGGTCCTGGTGCCGGTCGTGCGCGCTGTGCGTGTAGACCACGGCGGGGCGCACCTCGGCGACCACGCGCTCGATGATGCCGACGGTCGGCTCGGCCACCGGGATCTGCGTGTCCGGCAGGTCCTCCAGGAACAGGCGGGCGCCGATGACCTCCGCCGCGGCGAGCGCCTCGTGCCGCCGGTCGGCGGCGGCGCCGCCGGACGCGCCCCGGGACAGGGTGAGCACGACCACGGGGTCGCCCGCCGCCCGGTGCGCGGCGAGGGTGGCGCCCACGCCGAGCTCCACGTCGTCCGGGTGCGCACCCACCGCGAGCACCAGCGGCCGGGCGGCGAGCGTCGCGCGGCGCCGCTCCCCCAGGCGGCGCACCACCTCGACCAGCGTGCCGCCGGGGACGGGCTTGGTGAGGAACTCGTCGGCCCGCTGCCGCAGCGCCCCGACCGCGTACTCGACGGACACGTGCGCGGTCATCACCACGACGCCGACGCCCGGCGCCTGCTCGCGCAGCACCCCGGCCAGCTCCAGGCCGCTCATCCCCGGCATCTCGATGTCGGTGACGACCACGTCGGGGTCGAAGCGGTCCAGCGTGCCCGCGATGTCCGACGCGTCGTGCAGCACGACGACCTCGCAGCCCGCCCGCCGCTCGAGCACGGTCGCGGTGTAGGCCGCCACGTCCGGGTCGTCGTCCAGCACGACCACGCGCAGCGCAGAGGTGGTCACGGTGCCTGGTCCCCGTCTCGTCCGGTGCGCGACCGTCCGGCGGCCGCACTCCGGCCATGCTCGCCCGTCGCGGCACCCCCGCGCACGGGACACGCCGTCCCCGCGCCGGGCGCGCCGCGTCCACGGCGCCGACCACGGGGAGACCCGGATTCACCCGCGGCGGACGAGTCGCCCCGGCGCCGGAGCGCGCACGATGCGCACCGAGGGACGGAGGCGACGGTGCCGGACGACGACCTGCCACGGCTCACCGCGCTGGACGAGGCCGTCCTCGCCCGGGCGTGCACGGTGCTGGTCCACTCCCCGGGACCGGCCGGGCAGGGCGACCTCGTGTGGACGCTGACGGTCACGGACCACGCCGGGGCCCCGCTCGGCCGGGACCGGCTGACCGCCCCGGACTGGCCGACCCCCCTCGGCGACCTCGTCGCCCCGCACCTCGACGTCGCCGGTCTGCGCGTGGTCGGCGCGTGGCGCACCGACCTCGGGGAGGACGACCTCCCCCGGCACACCGCCAGGGTGGTGGCGCCCAGAAGGTGAGCCGTCCGACCCGGCCGATCTGCGTAGGGTGAGGCCCTGCTTCGGGCGTCGTCGGGGCTTCGCACCGGAGGAGGGGCAGACGTGGAGATCGCAGTCCAGCGCATCGGCGGGCCCGGCGTCGTCGTCCGTCCCCGGGGCCGCCTCACGTCCGCGGACGCCCCGGACCTGAAGGCGGTGTTCGCGGACCTCGTCGAGGCCGGCCGCTCGAAGATCGTCGTGGACCTCGAGGAGACGTCGTTCCTCGACTCCTCCGGGCTCGGGGCCCTGGTCGCGGGGCTGCGTGCCACCCGGACCGCGGGCGGGGACCTCACGATCGCCCGGCCCACCGGGCAGGTGCTCGACGTGCTGACGCTCACCACGATGGTCCGGGTGCTCCCGCCGCACGAGACGGTCGCCGACGCCTTCGCCGCGCTGGGCTGACCCGCACGCGCCGTCGGCGCGGCCCCGCGGGCGGGCCGGGGCGGGAGGTCGTCCGACGCGCACGGCGGCCGGGGCTACGCGGGGTCGAACTCCGTCGCCCGGGTGCGCCGGTACTCCGCGCCGTCGCGGGTCCGGGCGACCAGACCGGCCTCGACCAGGTCGCGTCGCACACCCACCGGGTCCCGGGCGAGCTCCGCGAGCCGTCCGGTGAGCTCGCGCTCGGCGACCGGCTCGTCCAGCGGCAGCACCTCGTGCGCGATCCAGCGCAGCACGAGGTCCCGGTCGGACCGGCGCCGCGGCAGGCTCTCCAGCCGGCCCCGGACCAGGAAGCGGGTGACGTCCGCGACGGGGTCGGTGGCTGCGTCCATGCCCGCAGGGTAGGCGCAGGGGGCCGGCGCGGGACACGGGACACCGCCACGGGTCGGGGAGCCCGACGACCGGAGGCGCACAGCAGGCCGGGGCGCACGGCCTGCGGTGCTGTCCTACCGTGTCGGCATGGCCTCGTCGACGCGGATGACCGTCTGGAAGGCCCTCGCGCTGCTCGTGGCGTTCCTGCTGACCGCCGGGGCGGGCGGGCTCCTGACCGCGGGCCTGGTGCTGCCGACGGTCGCGGTCGCGAACGGGACGACGACGATGGTGGTGCAGGCGTTCGAGGACCTGCCGACCGAGCTGGAGCGGCCCCCGCTGTCCGAGCGGTCGACGATGGTCGCGGCGGACGGCACGGTGCTGGCCGTGTTCTGGGCGGAGAACCGGGTGGTCGTCCCGCTGGACGCGGT
Source organism: Cellulomonas sp. (assembly GCA_032056255.1). Lineage (GTDB taxonomy): Bacteria > Actinomycetota > Actinomycetes > Actinomycetales > Cellulomonadaceae > Cellulomonas. The sequence goes on from DAMBCY010000017.1 coordinate 6,265, forward strand.
GTCGGAGCCGCTGCAGCAGGCGGTCGTGGCGACGGAGGACAAGCGGTTCTACCAGCACGGGGGCATCGACCCCGAGGGCATGCTCCGTGCCCTGGTCCGCAACCTCCAGGACCCGCAGCGCACGGAGGGCGCGTCGACGCTGACGCAGCAGTACATCAAGAACGTCCTGATCGAGCGGGCGGTCCGCGGGGGCGACCTCGTCGCCGCGGAGGCCGCCCGGGAGGCGTCGGGCGTCGAGGGGTACGCCCGCAAGCTGCGGGAGGCGAAGCTCGCCATCGCGCTGGAGAAGGAGCTGACCAAGGACCAGATCCTCGAGGCCTACCTCAACATCGCGCAGTTCGGCATCCACACCTACGGGGTGCAGGCGGCCGCGGAGCGGTACTTCTCGAAGCCGGCCTCGGAGGTCACCTACCTGGAGGCCGCGACGATCGCCGGGCTGACGCAGAGCCCGACCGCGTTCGACCCGGTGCGCAACCCGGAGGCGTCCCAGGAGCGGCGCAACCGGGTGCTGCGGCTGATGCGCGAGCAGGTCTACGTCACCGCCGAGGAGTAACGCACCGGCATCGCGACCCCCCTCCCCGACACCCTGCACGTGCGGGAGTCCGTGCCCGGCTGCATGCCCGCGGGGGCCGCCGTCCGGGGGTCGGGCTTCTTCTGCGACTACGTGACCAAGGTGATCCGCGACGACCCGGCGTTCGGGGAGACCGAGACGGAGCGGGTCGACCTGCTGTACCGGGGCGGCCTGACGATCACCACCACCCTGGACCCGCGCGAGCAGACGATCGCGGACGAGTCGGTGAAGGGGGTGGTCCCGGTGGCGGACCCCTCGGGCGTCGCGACCGCGCTCGTCACCGTCGAGCCCGGCACGGGGCGGATCACCTCGATGGCGCAGAACCGCGAGTACAACACCACGCAGGAGCACGGCGACCGCGAGACCGCGGTGAACTACAGCACGGACTTCCGGTACGGCGGCGCCAGCGGGTTCCCGCCCGGCTCGACGTTCAAGCCGTTCACCCTCGCGCAGTGGCTCAAGGAGGGCCACAGCCTCTCGGAGACCGTGAACGCCACCCGGTTCAGCTACCGGTTCGACGAGTTCACCGCCCCGTGCACCGCCCTGGACCCGCGCACGGAGTACCGGTTCGCCAACGCCGAGGGCCCGCGGTCGGGCGGCATCATGTCCGTCCTCGACGCGACGCGGAACTCCGTCAACTCCGGCTACATCGCGATGGCCTCGCAGCTGGACCTCTGCGGGATCATGGACACCGCGACCTCGCTGGGCATCCACCGGTCCGGCGACGGCCCGTTCGACCCGCTGCCCGCCAACGTGCTGGGCAGCCAGTCGGTCGCCCCGCTGGCGATGGCGGCGGCGTTCGCCGGCTTCGCGTCCGGCGGCACGTCCTGCACCCCCGTCGCCATCACCCGGGTCGTCGAGGCGGACGGCACCGAGCTGCCGGTGCCCGCGGCGGGCTGTGTGCCGGGCGCGCTGGAGCCGCGCATCGCGAACGCCGTGAACCACGCGCTGCAGAACGTGTGGAGCGGCACCGCCGACACCCCCGCGCCGCCCTTCCCGGCCGCGGGCAAGACCGGGACGACCTCGCACAACGAGCACACCTGGTTCGTCGGGTACACCCCGGTGCGCTCCACCGCGGTCTGGGTCGGGCACGCCGAGCGGTCGATCCCGATGCAGGACGTCGTCATCAACGGGCAGTACATCCGCAACGTGTTCGGGTCCTCGGTCGCGGTACCGATCTGGATGACGTTCATGACGCGCACGCTCGAGGGCGTGCCCGTCCCCGGGTTCGCCCCGGCCGGGCAGGAGGAGGTGCTCGGCCGGCAGGTCGCCGTCCCGTCCGTGGTCGGCCGCGAGGTCGAGCCGGGACGGGCGGCGCTGCGGGCGGCGGGCTTCCGCACGATCCTCGGCGACCCCGTCCCGTCGGACCTCGCACCGGGGCTGATCGCGCAGCAGAGCGTGTCCGGCACCGCGCCGTTCGGCTCGGCGGTCACCGTGTCGCCGTCGAGCGGCCCGGTCGCACCGCCACCCGGGCCCCCGCCGCCGGGACCGCCCTCGGAGCCCTGACCGCGGGCGGTGCGGTCCCGGACGGCGCGGTGGCCGGGCTGGTCGTGGCGGGCTGGTCGTGGCGAGGTGCAGCAGCCCGCAGGTACGCGTCGCGGACACGTCCCGCGACGCACACCCGCCGGTCGGGTCAGGCGGAGGCCGGCTGCGCGGCGGGCTCCGCCGCGAGGACCATCAGCAGCAGGTCCTCGTCCTCGGTCCCGCCCACCGCCCGCGCGCCGCAGGCGCACAGCAGGTCGAAGCCCTCGCCGTCGTCGAACCAGGTGCACACGTGCCGTCCAGCGCTCATGCCTCCGACGGTACGCACCCCCACCGACACGACCACGCGCCGCGCCCCGCGTGTCGGGTCCTGGCCCGTGATCACGCGGGAGGCGCGGGCCTCGTGGCCTTCCCGTCGAGCCACAGCGTGTCCGACTCGTCCCGGTGGCTCCCGGAGCCGCCGACGTGCTGCGTGCCGATCCCGGGGCCGTTCCTGATCACGTGCACCAGCGCCATCCCGTGCCCGCGGCCGAGGCCGTACTCCGCGGCGAGCCACTCGAGCACCGGCGTGGCCTTCGACCCCGGCCCGAAGCCCGCCGCGTGCGCGCGGTCCACGATCTGCCGCGGCGTGCGGCCGGTCCGGTCCTCGACCGCGTCGAGGTACGCCTGGAACGACATCCTGCCTCCCGGTGCTCCGGCCGCGGGACGGTCCCCGGGCGTGACGCACGGTACCCCCGGCGCCCTCCGGGGGCCTCGCGGCGGGCCTCAGGTCCGGGCGCCGCCCGCCGATGAGGGAGGTGAGCAGCAGGAGGGCCCCGCACGCATGAGCATCGAGAGCCTCGACGGCATCGCCGGGATCGGCCAGCGGATCGCGGCGATCCAGGCGACCCTGGGGTCGTTCGCCCCGGCGTCCGCCCCGGCGGTCGCGACCACCGGCACCACCGGCACCAGCGGCACCGCGTTCGCGCAGGCGCTCGCGCTGGCGCAGGGCACCGCCACGACCGGGACCGGCGCGACGGCCGCGAGCACCGGGGCGCGGGGCGCCGACGGCGTGCCCGTCGAGCTGGCCGCGTACGGCAACGGGAAGATCCCCGCGTCCGCCCTCGCCGAGGTCGGGGACACCGGCCACCGGCTCTGGGCGCCGGCCGCGGAGTCGCTGGAGCGGCTGCGCACCGACGCCGCCCGGGACGGCGTGACGATCGGCATCACCGACTCCTACCGGTCCTACGCGTCGCAGGTGGACGTCGCCGCGCGCAAGGGCCTGTACTCGCAGGGCGGCCTCGCCGCGGTGCCGGGCACGAGCGACCACGGCTGGGGCATGGCCGCCGACCTCGACCTGGACGACGCGGCGCAGTCGTGGATGCGCGCGAACGCCGGCCGGTACGGCTTCGTCGAGGACACCCCGCGCGAGCCCTGGCACTGGGCCTACGAGGGCTGAGCCGCCCGCCGGCCCGGACCGCTCAGCCGTCGCGCTCGGTCGCGTCCCGCCGCAGCGCCCGGGACCCGAGGTCCCACGGCTGGAACACCCGCTCGCTCTCGGGCCGGACCCGCGGCGCCCGCTCGGTGCGGACGCGCGGCGCCTGCTCGGCGGGCGCTCCCGGCGCCCCGTCCGCCGGTCCGTCCGGGCCGTCCGGGGACGGGTCGGCGACCAGCAGCACGTCCTCGAGCCGTCGGTGCCGGAACTCGGCCGCCCGCCGGTGCCGCTCGATCCACAGGGTCATGAGGTCGAACACGTCGGTCTCCAGGTGCACCGGGCGACGCTGCGCCTCCCGGCGGCGGCTGACCAGCCCGGCCTCCTCCAGCACCCGCAGGTGCTTGGACACGGCCTGGGGCGTCACGCTGTACGGTGCCGCGAGCTCGCCGACGGTCGCGTCGCCCGACGCCAACCGGGCGACGATGTCCCGGCGCAGCGGGTCGGCGAGCGCGGCGAAGACGCTCGACAACGCCTCGTCCGTGCGCACCGCGCGTCCCTTCGTCCGTCCGGGTGACGCGGCGAGCGTGCCACGACACCGCACGGTTCGCCAACCGCGCGGTTGCGTACGCCGGACGCCCGGCCACCCCCGAGGGAGGGCCGGGCGGCCGGCGTGCGGCTCAGGCGCGGACGAGGGCGAGCGTGCGGCGCAGGCGGAGGCCGAGGAACCCTCCGGCGAGCAGCAGCCCGGCCAGCACGGCCAGGCCGGCGGCACCGGCCGGGCCGGTGAGGGCGAGCGACGGGTCGACGTAGCGGAACGTGGCCGTCGCGGTGCCGTCCGGGGTGATCACGCTGAGCGTCCGCGTCCCCGCGGCGCAGGCCGGGGTGACGAAGCTCAGGCGGGTGCCCGCCGCGTTCACGCTCACCTGCGAGGCGTCGCGGGTCACACCGCAGATCTGCACGAGCGTGCGGCCCGGCACGAACCCGCTGCCGTCGACGACCACCGTGGTGCCGCCGGCGGTGGAGCCGCTGCCCGGCGTGACGTCGTCGACGACCGGCGCCGCACCGGCCGCCAGGTAGGTGAAGCCGTCGGGCACGGTGACGTCGAGACCGGGGAGGACGAGCCGCACGTCCGCGCCGCCCACGTAGCCCGGCGGTGTGGTCACCGTCAGCGACGTGCCGTCCGGCGCGACCGTCAGGCCGGTGCCCGCGACGCCGTCGAACAGCACCTGCTGCACCTGGCCCAGGTCGGTGCCCGTGATGGTCACGGAGGTGCCGCCGGTCGTGGGTCCGCTGGCGGGGTCCACGGCCGTGACCGCGGGCGCCACGTAGGCGACGGTCCCGGCAGCGGCCTGCCCCGCGGGGAACACGATCGTCACGTCGGCCGGGCCGGCGGTCTCGCTCGCGGGAGCGGTCACCGTGATCGTGGTGCCGTCGGGGCTGACGGTGACGCCGGTGCCGGGCACGCCGTCGAACAGCACCCCGGTGGCGCCGGTGAACCCGTCGCCGACGATCGTCACCACGGTTCCCCCGGCGGTGGAGACCTGGTCCGGGGTGAGGTCCGTGACCGTCGCGTCGCTGCCGTCGGGCACGTAGGTGAAGCCGCGCGGCAGGATGCCGGTCAGGCCGTCGCCGTTGGTGATGGCGACGTCCGCGGGCCCGGCCGCACCCGCCGGGGTGCGCACCACCAGCGTGGTGTCGTCCGGGTTGTCGAGGATCTCCGCCGGGGCGCCGTCGAACGTCACGGCGGTGGTGCCGGCCAGCCCGGTCCCGGTGATCGTGACCGTGGTCCCGCCGCTGGTGGGACCGGAGTCCGGGTCGAGGGTGGTCACCGCCGGGGCGCCCGGGGCGAGGTAGGCGTAGGCGTCCGCGAGGGCCGCGTCCGCGCCGGGCAGCGCGACCGTGACGTCCACCAGGCCGGTCCCGGCGGGCACGGTCGCCGTGATCGTGCCGTCGTCCACCACGACGACGTCGGTCGCGGCCGTGGTGCCGAACGTGACGCCGGTGGCACCCGTGAGCCCGGACCCGGTGAGTGTGACGGCGGTGCCGCCCGCCTCCGGTCCCTGGGCGGGCTGGACGTCGACCAGGGTGGGCGCGACGTAGGCGTAGGCGGCCGGCGCGGTCGTGCTGCCGGCCGGGGACACCAGGGCCACGTCGACGGGGCCGCCCGTCTCGGAGACCGGGGTGACGACCGTCAGGCTGGTGCCCGCCTGGTTGCGGACGATGCCCGTGCCGGGCGTCCCGCCGAAGGTCACGGCGGTGACGGCGTCGAGCCCGGTCCCCGTGATCGTGACCGTGGTGCCGCCGCGCGTCGGTCCCGACGGGGGCGTCAGACCGGTGACGGTCGGAGCGCCGGGGAGGGCGGCCAGCGTGCGGACCGTGGAGGCGGCCAGCCCGAGCGCGACCGTGTCGACGGAGGCCGGGAGCACCTGGACCACGAGCGCGCGGACGGTGAACGGCGACCCGGGCACCGGGGGCACCGGGGTCTGGCTGTTCACGGTGATGACCACTGCCCGGGCGATGACCTGCGAGAGCAGCGGGTCGAGGCCGGCGACGACCCCGTCCACGACGCCGTCGGCCGTCTCGGCCGCGACGGTGGTGGTGACGACCGCCTCGACGGGAGCGGTCAGCGCCGGCAGCACCTGGTCCACGACGAGCGGCACGACGATCTCGCCGACGGCGTCCACCAGGTCGATCGGCAGCCCGGCGACGGCCAGGTCGCCGGTCACCGCGACGTCGTCGGCCGCGGTGGTGCCGGCAGCGAGGTCGCCGAGCGTGGTGTCGACCACGACGGCGAGGTCGCCGGAGAGGACCCCGGCGAGCGCGGTGACCTCCGGGTCGAACGTGATCGTCACGGCCGTCGTGTCGATCGCGGTGTCGATCGCCTCGGCCACCGTCGTCGACAGACCGGTGAGCAGCCCGGTGACGGTGTCGGTGATCCGGTCGATCTCGGGACCGGTGAGCAGCGGGGTGTTGGCCGGCAGGTCGTTCAGGCCGCCGGTGCGCAGGCGGGCGAGGTCCACGGTGACGACCCCGGTGGCCAGGTCGATCGTGACCAGCCCGTCGGGGCTGACCAGCGGCGTGCCGAGCAGACCGGCGGTGACCCCCGACAGGTCGACGTCGGCGGCGATCGTGGGGGTCCCGAGGTCCACGGAGACCGCCCCGGCCACGTCGACGGGGTCCAGGGCGAGCGCGTCCAGGGCGTCCTGCGCGGTCCCGTCCTCGGCCAGCAGGGCGTCGAGGTCCCCGTCGAGGCCCGCGATCGCGGTGTCGAGCGACTCCACGAGCCCCTCGACCAGCGGGCTGGAGATCGACAGCTCGGCGCCGGACAGCACGTAGTCGGCGTCCGGGTCGGAGCCCGCGGTCTGCTGCGCGGAGCTGGCGAACGCGCCGAGCCCCAGGCTCAGGCCGTCGACGATCTGGGAGGTCAGGCCCGCGACGCCGAGCTGGCCGAGGAACGCCGTCAGGTCCAGGCGGGCGTAGTCGGTGTCGGCGGGGTCGTCCAGCGGTGACAGGTCGACCGCCCCGTCGTCGCCCACCGCGCCGGACGCCGCCGCGGCCTGGTACCCGGTCGGGGTGGAGCCGTAGCCGTTGAGGGCGCCGGCTCCGGCGGCCTCCCCGAGGTCCAGGAGCGCGGCGCCGCCGCCGTCCCCGACCAGCGGCAGGGTGACGCCGCCGATGCTGATCTGAGCCAGACCGCCGCCGAGGACGGACGCGGACACGGGCGCCGCGTCCGGTCCGGGATCGCTCGGGTACCCGGCGGACGCCGTCACGGCGTCCGCCAGGTCGCGACCCAGCAGGTCGGCGTCGACGAGCTGGGCGATGGCCTCCGCGTCGTCGCCCGGTGCGGCGGCGGCGGTCGTGACCCCGGCGCAGCCGATGACGGCGGCCACGAGCGCGAGCACCGTCCCACGACGCAGGAACACACGGGCATCTCCGGCACGACGGCGTGCGGAAGTACGGCGAGACAGCTTCACGGAATCCCCCTGCGAACCCGACGGACGAGATTTCCCGCAACTGTCACCTCGGCCGCGACAATCGTCGACCGGAGAACAAGAATTCACTCGTTCGGCCCACAGCAGCGGGCCGACGGCCCTCGCGGGGCGGCCCCGACTCCGCGCCGTGCCGTCGGGCTGGGCTCGCCGGTGCGGCTCCACGAGCGGGATCCGCGGCCCCGGAGCCGGTGCGGCGGCACCCTCCGCGCCCGACGTCGCCGCCGCACGCACGGGTGGACGGTGCGCGGACGGCGTCGACGGAGTGCGACCGGGGGCCATTCGCCAGGGTCGACGCAAAGGGCCCGGACCCCGGGACCGGATGTCGCACCGCGTTCTCCCGGCAGGCGACGGAAAATCGCTTTCCGGTCCGTTCGGGACGCTGCTGCCTGCGCATTCACCGCGGAGCCGGCGCCGCTCGCGGGCGTCGACACCCACGGCGACGGCACCGCCGGGCCGGGATCGCGCCGGCGGGCCGCACGCCGGGGCGCCCGGCGGTGGAATAACCCCGGCGCACCGTCGGTTGCAGCGCCGTGTACATGCAAACGCATCGACTTTGAGGGAGCGCGTCATGCAGTTCGGGGTCTTCACGGTCAGCGACATCACGCCTGACCCCACGACGGGCCGCACGCCCGACGACACCGAGCGCGTCCGCTCGATGCTCACCATCGCGGAGCACGCCGAGGAGGTCGGCCTGGACGTCTTCGCGACCGGCGAGCACCACAACCCGCCGTTCGTCGCGTCGTCGCCCACGACGCTGCTCGGCTACCTCGCCGCGCGGACGGAGCGCATCGTGCTGTCCACCGCCACGACGCTCATCACCACGAACGACCCGGTCCGCCTGGCCGAGGAGTACGCGATGCTCCAGGTGCTCTCCGACGGCCGGATGGACCTCATGATGGGGCGCGGCAACACCGGCCCGGTCTACCCCTGGTTCGGCCAGGACATCCGCCAGGGGATCCCGCTCGCGATCGAGAACTACGCCCTGCTGCGCCGCCTCTGGGAGGAGGAGGTCGTGGACTGGGAGGGCAGGTTCCGCACCCCGCTGCAGGGCTTCACCTCGACCCCGCGACCCCTGGACGGCGTCCCGCCGTTCGTCTGGCACGGCTCGATCCGCAGCCCCGAGATCGCCGAGCAGGCCGCCTACTACGGCGACGGCTTCTTCCACAACAACATCTTCTGGCCGATGAGCCACACGAAGCAGATGGTGCAGTTCTACCGGCAGCGGTTCGAGCACTACGGCCACGGCCGCGCCGACCAGGCGGTCGTCGGCCTCGGCGGGCAGGTGTTCGTGCGGAAGAGCTCGCAGGACGCCGTGCGCGAGTTCCGGCCCTACTTCGACAACGCGCCCGTCTACGGGCACGGACCGTCGCTGGAGGACTTCGCCGCGCAGACCCCGCTGACCGTCGGATCGCCGCAGCAGGTGATCGACCGGTACGCCGCGATGCGGCACGACGTCGGCGCCTACCAGCGGCAGCTGTTCCTCATCGACCACGCGGGCCTGCCGCTGAAGACGGTGCTCGAGCAGCTCGACATCCTCGGCGGCGAGGTCGTCCCCGTCCTGCGCAAGGAGATGGAGTCCGACCGGCCCGCCGGCGTCCCCTCCGACCCGCCGAGCCACGCCGAGCGCGTCGCGAAGGCCCGCGCCGCCGGTGTCGTGCACGAGCAGACCGTCACCGCCGCCGACCACTGGACCGGCAGGACCGCCGAGGACGACACCGCCGCCGCGGACGCCGTCACCGCCGCCCGCCCGGGCACGGCCGCCGGCCTCTGACCACCCCTCACCACCCCCGACAGGAGCACCCCATGACCGAGCGCAGGATCGTCGCGCTGTCGGCCGGCCTCGGCCAGCCGTCCTCCACCCGCCTGCTCGCCGACCGGCTCGCCGAGGCGACCGCCACCGAGCTCGCCGACCGCGGCCAGCGCCCCGAGGTCCGGGTGGTGGAGCTGCGCGACCACGCCCACGACATCGTCAACGCGATGCTCACCGGAGTGCCCAGCCCGGCGCTGGCCGAGGTCCTCGAGGCCGTCACCGGCGCGGACGCGCTGATCGCCGTGCCCCCGCTGTTCACGACGAACTACTCCGGGCTGTTCAAGTCCTTCGTCGACATCCTCGACAGGGACGCGGTCGTCGGGCTGCCCGTGCTGCTCGGCGCCACCGGCGGCACGGCCCGGCACTCGCTCGCGCTGGAGTACGCGATGCGGCCGCTGTTCACCTACCTGCGCATGCACGTCGTGACCACCTCCGTGTTCGCCGCGACCGACGACTGGGCCACGGGCAGCACGGCCGACGAGCCGAACCCGCTCCCGGTCCGCATCCGCCGCGCCGGCGCCGAGCTCGCGACCACGGTCGCCGCCCGCGGTCCGCGCGGCCCGCAGGACCCGTTCGCCGGCACCCCCTCCTTCGCCGACCTCCTCGGTGGCTGACCCCTCGGTGCCTCCGACGCGCCGAGGGAGGTCTCCGAGTGGTGAGCGTGGGTTCGCCGCCGCACCCCCTCGGCGCCTCGGTACCTCCCTCGGCACGCGGGTGGCACCGAGGGGTCAGCGGCGGGTGAGGAGGAGGAGCGTCGCGTCGTCGTCGGAGGCGGGGTCGCGGAGCAGCCGGACGACGTCCGCCAGGCGACCCGGCTCCGGGTGGCCGACCTGTCCCGCCGCGCGGGTCATCGCCACCCGCAGGGACTCCCCGCGCCGCTCGATCAGCCCGTCCGTGAGCAGCAGCAGCGCGTCACCCGGCGCGAGCACGACCCGGGCGGAGGCCGGCTCGCCCTCGAGCAGCCCGATGATCTTGCCGCCCAGCAGGGGCTCCCACGCCGCCCGGCCGTCGGCGCGCACGACCAGCGGGGGCAGGTGCCCCGCGGACGCGTGCTCGACCTCACCGGTGCGCGGGTCCAGCACCGCGAGCGCCATCGTGGCCATCTGCCCCGGCAGCACCCACCGCGCCAGCGCCCCGACCCGCCGCAGCACCACGGCGGGTGACGCGGCGTCCAGCAGGTACGCGCGCGCGGCGTTGCGCAGCTGGCCCATCACCGCCGCGGCCGGCAGCCCGTGGCCGGTGACGTCGCCGACGACGAGGGCCAGCCGGCCGTCCGCCAGCGTGAGCGCGTCGTACCAGTCGCCCCCCACCTGCCCGGTGCCGGACGGCTCGTAGCGCGCGTCGACGACCCAGCGGGGCACGTCGGGGAGCCGCGCGGGCAGCAGCGTGCGCTGCAGGGCCCGGGCGGCGGCGATCTCGGCGCGTCCCCGCCGGAACAGCGCCTCGACGAGGTGGCCGCGCAGATCGCCGGCGTGCCGGGGGTGCCGGTCGTCCCAGGGCGCCGACCGGCCGCGCACCTGCTCGCGCCACAGGTCGAACGAGGCCCGCGGACCGAGCCGCGCCGCGCCCGCCACCTGCACGACCGGCTTGTCGTGCGGGTCGCCGCCCCAGTCGACCGTGCGCACCACCTCGTCCCGCAGCCAGACGACCGCGCCGCCGTCGGGCAGCGCGAGGGCGAGCGCTCCGGCGACCCCCGGCACCTCGGGGGCGCCGGGCTGCTCGGCGAGGCGGTCGGTGGCGAGCACGCCGCCCTCGACGGTGCTCCCCCACGCGACGAGCGCCCGGCACCCGGCGGCGTCCGGCACCCGGCCGCGCACCGCGAGGTCCCCCGCGACGCCGACCAGCACACCGTCGGCCGGCACCAGGTCCAGCAGCGCGTCCGTGCGGGTCAGGGCCGTCGCGAGCTGCACGTCCTCGTCCCGGCTGGCGGCGACCAGCCCCGCCATCAGGCCGGACGCGCGGCGCTCCTCGGCGAGCAGGTCGTCCTCGACCTGGGCGACCAGCCGGGCGGACAGCGCGACGCCGAGGAACTCCGCCGCGGCCCGCACCCCGTAGGCCGGCGCGTGCGGCCCGGCGTAGTGGTGGCACGCGACCATGCCCCACAGGCGGCCGTCGCGCAGCAGCGAGATCGACATCGACGCGCGCACGCCCATGTTCCTCAGGTAGACGCAGTGCACCGGTGAGACGCTGCGCAGCGTCGCGTACGTGAGGTCCAGCGGCCGTCCGGTCTCGGGGTCCTCGGCCGGCACGACGGGCACCGGCACGTAGTCGACGTCCGAGATCAGCCGGACCCAGCTCTTCTCGTACATCGCGCGGGCCTGCGGCGGGATGTCGGACGCCGGGTAGTGCAGCCCGAGGAACGGTTCCAGGTCGTCGCGTCGCGCCTCGGCGACGACCTCGCCGTTGTACTCCGCGTCGAACCGGTACACCATCACGCGGTCGAAGCCCGTCAGGCTCCGCACGTGCCGCGCCGCGGCGGCGTACAGGTCGGGCAGCGTGCCGGTGCGGTTCAGGTCGGCGATCGCGTCCCGGACCGTCTCGTACGTCGAGCCGAACGTCAGCGGCCGCGGGCCGTCGGCGACCTCGAGCTCCACCACGAACACCGGCCCGGGGTCGGCGGCGGTCCCGGGCGGCGGCCGGTGCACCACCACGTCCATGACCACCTCGCGGCCGCCGACGTCGATCCGCACGAGGCCGGGGTTCCGGGTGCGGTGGTCCGGGACGGCGGCGAGCTGCTCGAGCACGATCCGTGCGGGCTGCGCGCCGAGCACCCCGGGCAGCGACCGGCCGAGCACGTCGGCCACCGGCCGGCCGAGCAGCGTCTCGACGTTCGCGGAGCACTGCCGGACGACCGCGCCGGACTCCTGCACGACCAGGAGCAGGCCGCGCGGCTGCACCGACCCCGGGACGTGGATCGGCTCGCGCGCGCACTCGTCGAGGTCGAGGTCGGCACCGCCCGCGGCGGCCGGCGTCACCACCGGCCCACCAGCGCCGTGATCCCGAGCCCGAGGGCCACCGCGGCGACCGTGAGCAGCATCGTGCCCAGCAGGTTGACCACCGCCCGGCCCCGCTCGCCCGCCTGCGCCAGCCGGACGGTCTCGACCGCCGCTGCGGAGAACGTCGTGTACCCGCCGCAGAACCCGGTGGCGAGCAGCAGCTGCCAGCTCGCCGGCAGCCCGAGCCAGAGGTGCGCGCCCACGACGAGCCCGATCACGAGCGAGCCCGACACGTTCACGGCGATGGTCGCCACGGGCAGCGCGCCGCGCACCCGGGCGCGGATCGTGCCGTCCACCCAGAACCGGGCCGCGGCCCCCGCCCCGCCCGCGACGGCGACGAGCAGCGCGCCGCTCACGGCCGGTCCCCGCGCGGCGCACCCGACGGCCCCCGCGGGCCGGACGTCCGGCCGACGAGCACCCCGACCAGGGCGACCCCGGCGGCGGCGCACAGCACCCCCGCGACCAGCGTCACGCCCGCGTAGCCGAGCGCGGTCCCCACGGCGCCGTCGGCCAGCAGCCGCTCCGTCTCGAGCGCCAGCGACGAGAACGTCGTGTACCCGCCGAGCACGCCGGTCCCCAGGGCCAGGCGGACCCGCTGCACGCCGGGGGTCTCCGGGCCGCGGCGACCGAGCACCTCCAGCAGCGCGCCGAGCAGGAACGCCCCGGTGAGGTTCGCGGCCAGCGTGCCGACGGGCCAGCCGTGCTGGGGCGGCAGCGCCTGGGCGACGCCGTAGCGGGCCGACGACCCGACGGCACCGCCGAGCGCGACGAGCAGCGCGAGGCGGCCCTGGTGGTGCGCGGCCCGGGGGCGGACCGGGGGCGTGGCGGGCGACGGGGGCGTGGCGGGCGTCGGGAGCTCCTGGGGACGACGGGCGGTGGGCCGCACGCGTACGCGTCGCGGTGCAGCCGGGGACGGCGGTGCCCATCCTCGCGCACGGATGCGTCGATCCGCCCCCTCGGGGCGGATCGCAGGACTGAGTGGTCGGCTGAGTGGAGGGTCTGAGTGGTCGCGGCGCGCGGTGGTCGCGACGCCCCGCCGCGGCACCGCCCCGCTCAGCGGGCCTGCGCGCCCCGCCGGTACGCGAGCACCGCGGTGACCCGGGGGTTCACGTCCCGGCCGGCGACGCCGAGCGTCCGGTACACCGCTCCCAGGTGGTTCTCGACCGACCGGGACGACAGCCCGAGCATCCGGCCCACCGCCTGGTTCGACAGCCCCTGCGCGACGAGCCGCAGCACCGCCGTGCGTGCCGCGGTCAGCTCGTCCAGCGGGTCGAGCGACGCATCCGGCCGGGGCTCGGCGCCGCGTGCCGCGCCGGGGTCCAGCACCACGTGACCGCGCGCCGTCGCGACCACCGCCTGCACCAGCACGCCCACGTCCGCGCACGCCCGCCGTGAGACGTGGCTCCACGGGCGGGGCACCTGGGTCCGGACCGACAGCACCAGGTCGGTCACGTCGTGCGCCGACAGCAGCAGCACGGTCAGCCGCGGGTCCCGCCGCTGCAGCTGGACCGACAGCGCGACGCCGTTGCCGTCCCCGAGCTCGGCGTCGACCACCAGGACGTCCACGGACCGGGGCAGGATCCGTCCACTGGCCTCCGCGCAGCCCGCGGCGACGTGCACCACCACCACGCGGGGGTCCGCCCCGAGCACCGCGGCCAGCGTCGCGCGGGACAGCGCCTCGTCCACGACGAGGCCCACCCGCACGCTCCGCGCCGACCCGCTCACCCGCGCACCGTACGGCCGGTCGCACCACTCAGCCGACACCCCACTAGGCTGGGTGGAGCCGTGGTACCGAGGGAGGACACCGTGAGCAAGGCCGACGACGCCCAGCGCCGCCCGGGGCTGTTCAGCAGGTTCACCGAGCCGTTGGCGGAACGGACCCGCGAGCGCATCGAGCACGTCGAGGACCGCGTCCGGCAGTCGATCCAGTCGGAGATCGACTCCGTCCAGCGCTCGGTCCGGGCCCGGGCGGTCGAGATCCGCCCGAGCGCCATCGCGTTCGCCGCGGCGCTGCTGCTCACCGTGTTCGGCCTGG
>DAMBCY010000018.1:0-20394 GCA_032056255.1 Cellulomonas sp.
GCAGGCCGCGCAGCGCGCCGCCGCCGGGCGGGGTACCGGCGGGTCCCGGCCCGTGGCGTCGTCGGGCGGGGGTGGCGGTACCGCCGCAGCCGCGCCGGCCGCGACCGCGTGGGCCGCCGGGGTGGCGTCGTACGGGATCGGCGGCCTGGGGGCCGAGATCAACGCCGCCCGGACCGCGAACGGCCTGTCGACGCTGTCGGTGGTCGGGTCCAGCACCCTCGCGAACCACGCCGCGGCGATGGCCGCCGCCGGGAGCATCTGGCACTCCGGCAACGACCACATCGTCGGCTGGGTCGAGCCCTCGAGCGACTACCAGATGATCAACGCCTACCTGAACTCGCCCGCGCACCGGGCGTGGATCCTCAAGGACGGCACGTCCACCGTCGCGATCGGGGCGGTCACCCTGAACGGCCGGCTGTACACGGCGATGGTCTTCTCCTGACCGCGGTCGGGCGCGGGCCACCCCGCGCCCGACCGGCGTCAGCGCAGCGCCTCGGTGAGGCGGTCCAGCGCCAGGTCCAGGTCCGCCGCGTCGATCACGAGCGGCGGCGCGAGCCGGATCGTCGAGCCGTGCGTGTCCTTCGCGAGCACGCCGAGCCGCAGCAGCCGCTCGCACAGCTCCCGGCCGGTCATCCGCGCCGGCTCCACGTCCAGCCCGGCCCACAGGCCGACGCCCCGGCTCGCGGCCAGCAGGCCGGTGTCCACCAGCGCGGCGAGCCGCGCGTGCAGGTGCGTGCCGAGCTCCCGGGCGCGCGCCTGGTGCTCGCCGGTGCGCAGCAGGTCCACCACCGCGAGGCCCACGGCGCACGCCAGCGGGTTGCCGCCGAACGTCGAGCCGTGCGTGCCCGGGGTGAGCACGCCGAGCACGTCGGGGCGCCCGACGACCGCCGACACCGGCAGCACGCCGCCGCCGAGGGCCTTGCCCAGCGTCACCAGGTCGGCGCGTACGTCCCACAGCTCCAGCGCGAACGTCGTGCCCGTGCGGCCGAGGCCCGACTGGATCTCGTCGGCCACCAGCAGCGCCCCGGCCTCGTCGCAGATCTCCCGCACCGCGGGCCAGTACCCCGCGGCCGGGACGACCACGCCCTGCTCGCCCTGGATCGGCTCCAGCAGCACCGCCACGGTCGTGTCGTCGACCGCCGCGCGCAGCGCCTCGGCGTCGCCGAACGGCACGACGCGGAACCCCGGTGTGTGCGGGCCGAAGCCGTCGCGCGCCTCCGGGTCGGTGGAGAACGACACGATGGTCGTCGTGCGCCCGTGGAAGCTGCCGGCCGCCACGACGATCGTCGCCCGGTCCGGGGCGACGCCCCGCACCTCGTAGCCCCACTTGCGCGCGGTCTTGATCGCGGTCTCGACGGCCTCCGCCCCGCTGTTCATCGGGAGCACCACCGGCGCCGGTCCACCGGCGCCCGACCCCGCGACGACGGGGCGCGCCAGGTCCGACAGCGCCGCCGCGAACGGGTGCAGCAGGTCGTGGTCGAACGCCCGCGACGACAGCGTCAGCCGGTCCAGCTGGGCGTGCGCCGCCGCGGTCAGCCGGGGGTGCCGGTGCCCGAAGTTCAGCGCCGAGTACCCGGACAGCAGGTCGAGGTAGGGGCGGCCGTCCGTGTCCCGCACCCAGGCCCCCTCGCCGGTCGCCAGCGTGACCGGCAGCGGGTGGTAGTTGTGCGCGAGCGGCCCGGCGTCGCCCGCGTCCTCGACGGGCGACGGGAGGGGGGCCGGACCGGCGCGGGCGGGGGGCGGGCGGGTCGGGGTCCGGCGGCCGGGTCAGCGCGCGGCCCGGATCTCCAGCGTGCAGCACTTGGCGCCGCCACCGCCCTTGAGCAGCTCGCTGGTGTCGACGGGGTGCGGGCGCAGGCCGCGCTCGACGAGCTGGGCGGCCAGGTCCGTGGCGCCGGGCGCGACCACGACGTTGAGGCCGTCGCTCACCGCGTTCAGGCCGAGGCAGGCCGCGTCCTGCTCCGAGGCGATGACGGCGTCCGGGTAGCGGCGCCCGAGCTCGGCCCGCGAGGCGTCCGAGAACGCCGGGGGGTAGTAGGCCACCAGCTCGGCGCCGGGCTCCGAGCCGAGCACGGCCAGCGCGGTGTCCAGGTGGTAGTAGTGCGGGTCC
Source organism: Cellulomonas sp. (assembly GCA_032056255.1). Lineage (GTDB taxonomy): Bacteria > Actinomycetota > Actinomycetes > Actinomycetales > Cellulomonadaceae > Cellulomonas. The sequence goes on from DAMBCY010000018.1 coordinate 2,111, forward strand.
ACCAGCTCCAGGCTGACGACCTCGCGGCCGGTGACGCGGGCCAGCTCGTCGTGCGCGGCGCGGTCGGTGCGGAACCCGGTGCCGGCGAGCAGGACGTCGCCGACGGAGAGCAGGTCGCCCTCGCCCTCGTTGACCTGCTCGGCGGTGTGCGTGACGTAGCCGTGGTCGGCGAACCACTTCTCGTACGCGGGGCCCTCGGGCTGACGCTCCGGGTAGCGGAACCGCGCGGAGTAGACGACGCCGTCGACGACGGTGGCCCCGTTGGCCGCGTAGACCATGTCGGGCAGGCCGGGGACCGGCTCGATGGTCTCGACGGTGTGGCCGAGCTGCTCGAACGTCGCGCGGAGCGTGCGCCACTGCTGGACGGCCAGGTCGGGGTCCGTGAACCGCGTGGCGTCCATCCACGGGTTGATCTCGTACGACACCGTGTAGTGGGTCGGTTCGCACATCAGGTAGTGGCGGCGGGTGGCCCGGGGGGTGACGGTCACGGGTGCTCCTTCGGGAGGTCGGGTCCAGGGGACGTCGGCCTCCTCGTCGGGGCACGTCCCGGACAGCCTACGAGGGCGCGCGACCGCACATCATGGTGCGACGTTGCGGAGCGACCGGCGGATCGTTGCGTGGATGTGCCCTCAGGCGGCGTTTCGTTGCGTGGACCGCTGGTCGCGCCGGACCTCGCCCGCCGCCTTCCGCAGCGCGTGCGCGGTCATCCACCCGAGCACGACCGCGACGGGCCAGCGGGTCAGCCGCGGCGGCAGGCCGCGGACGTAGGCCGCCTCGGACCACACCACGCGCGACGACCCGGGGCCGGCCTCCGTGACCTCGATCCGCGCGGTCCCGCCGAGCGTCGGCCCGGTCTTCACGAGCACCGCGACGCCGGGCACCGCCCCGAGCGGCGGGTCGGAGCGCTCGACGCGCATCCGGTCGACCAGCCACGCCCGGCCGCCCCGGCGTACCCGCGGGCCCGTCGTGGCGACGACCTCGTCGCCGACCTCCGGGTAGGACGCGTCCGGCAGCGGGTCCCAGCCCCCGTCCCCGGGACGCGCGCGCCGCACCTCGACCCGGGTCGCGGGCACCCAGAGGGTGTGGTTCCGCACGTCGGCCACGAGCGCCCAGGCCGCCGCCGCGCCCAGCGGCAGCACCCGGCTCGCCCGAGCCCACGCCTCACCGTCCCGGTCGCGCGTGACCACCGTCGCCCGTTCCCCCCGTCCCGGGGCACGGCGCAGCGGACGGTCGCCCGCGGTCTTCTCCCGCCGTGCTCGCCGACATCCTGCCCCGTCCGGTCGCAGGTGCCCGGGTACGACGCGCCTCGTCGGTCCCGGGACAGGTGGCAGCACCCAGGTCGGCGGTAGCCTCGCGCCCATGCAGACGAGGACGCTGGGCAGGACCGGTCGGGACGTCGGGGTCGTGGGGCTGGGCTGCTGGCAGCTCGGCGCGGACTGGGGCGCCGTCGCCGAGGACGACGCGCTGGCGGTCCTCGCCGCAGCCGCCGACGCCGGGGTGACCTTCTTCGACACCGCCGACGTGTACGGCGACGGGCGCAGCGAGAGGCTCGTGGGACGGTTCCTGCGCGACCGGGCCGCGTCCGCCGGGGACGCCGCCCGGATCACCGTCGCGACCAAGATGGGACGCCGCGCCGACCCGCACGTCGCGGACGCGTACACCCTCGACGCGTTCCGGGCGTGGACGGACCGCTCGCGCGCCCACCTCGGCGTCGACACGCTCGACCTCGTCCAGCTGCACTGCCCCCCGAGCCCGGTGCTGGACCGGGACGCCACCTACGACGCCCTGGACACCCTGGTCGCCGAGGGGCGCGTCGCCGCCTACGGCGTCTCGGTCGAGACGGTCGACGAGGCGCTCGCGGCCATCGCGCGGCCCGGGGTCGCGACGATCCAGATCATCCTCAACGCCTTCCGCCGCAAGCCGCTCGAGCGCGTCCTGCCGGCCGCCGCCGAGGCCGGGGTGGGGATCATCGCGCGCGTCCCGCTGGCCAGCGGGTTGCTGTCCGGGAGGTACGACGAGCACACGCGGTTCGCGCCCGACGACCACCGCGCCTTCAACCGGAACGGGGAGGCGTTCGACGTCGGCGAGACCTTCTCCGGGGTGCCCTACGACGTCGGCGTGGCCGCCGCGCGCGAGGTCGCCGCGCTCACCCCGGCCGGCGCCACCACCGCCCAGCTCGCGCTGCGCTGGATCGTGGACCAGCCGGGCGTCAGCACCGTCATCCCCGGCGCGCGGAACCCGGAGCAGGCCCGCGGCAACGCGGCCGCGGCCGCGCTGGCACCGCTCGACGCGGACACCTCCGACGCCCTGCGCGCGATCTACGACGACCGGATCCGCCCGCACGTCCACACCCGCTGGTAGCCCCGGGGCCGACCGGGACCGACCCGGACCGACCGGGACCGACCGGGACCGACGCGCTCGCGCACCGACCCGGCCAGCTCCCGCACCGACGACCTTGCAGAACATGGGTGTTTCGGGCGTGCGAAACACCCGTGTTCTGCAAGGTCGTGCTCGTGAGCGGTCCGGGGGGAGCGGGTTCAGGGGGAGCGGGTCCGGAGGGAGCGGGTTCAGGGGGTGCAGGGGGACGCGCGCAGCGGCCCGCGGGCCGTCAGGCGCCGGGGAGCCGCGGGGCCGGGGGCTCCGGGAGCAGGCGGGGCTCGGCCCCGGTCTCGACGACCAGCACGCGGTCCCCGAACGCGGCCGGCGCCGGGCCGAACGCCTTCCGCGCGCCCTCGACGACGGTGCGGCCGAGGGCGCGGGCACCCGTGACGCCGATGACCGCACCGATGCCGAACGGGACCAGCCGGCCCAGGGCCAGGCCGCTCTGCCGGGCGAGCTGGCGGCGGAACAGCTGCCGGGTCAGCCGGGTGTTCACCCGGCGGATGGTGCCGGTGGGCATGCGGGTGAGCAGCGCGCGGGCCACGGTGATGCTCCGCAGCGTCCCGACCTCGGTGACGATCTGGGTGCCCGGCTCGCCGAGCAGCGTCGCCAGCAGCAGCGCCCGGCGTCGCCCGGCGTCCTGCACGTCGATCCCGTGCACGCTGGCGACCGCGAGCGAGAAGGCCGCGGACGCGCCGAAGAAGGTCGCGACGTCGCCGACGGTGAGCACGAGCGCGACCCCGGTCCCGACGGCGGGTGCGGCCGCGGCGGCGCCGACCGCCCCGCCGGTGCCCTGGACGACCAGCAGGTACTCGCGCTCCAGGAGCTCGACGACCTGCTGGGGCGTGGCACCGGGGTGCTTGCGGCGGACCTGGTCGACGTGCGCGTGGATCGTCGCGGACGGGATGGTCACGGCGCGGTCGAGCGCGGCGTCGACCAGCGGGGTCCGCCGTCCGTCCCGCTCCGAGGCCCTCACCCGCCGACGACCTCGAGGTCGACGGTCGCCCCGGCCTTCAGGGTGCGGCCGACCGTGCAGTGCTCGTCGACGGCGCGGTGCACGACGCGCAGCAGCCGCTCCCGCGTGGCCTCGTCCAGGCCGGTGAGGTCGACGACCAACCGCTCCTGCAGCGCGGGGTAGCGGTCCTCCGCCTGCAGGTTCGCGCCCTCGACCTCGACCGTCACGGCGACGTCGTCCCCGAGCCGGTGGCTGAGGGCGTGGTCGGCGCTCATGCCCGTGCAGCCGGCCAGCGCGATCTTCAGCAGCTCCCCGGGCGTGAACACGGCGCCGGCGTCGACCGGGCCGATCGCGACCTCGGCCCCGCGGGCGTTCCGGCCGGTGTAGGTCCGGGTGCCGGTGCGCTCGACCCAGAGGCGGTTCGGCGGCGGGGTCCCGGTCGCGGTGGCGTCGGGCGTCTCGGGCACCGCCGGGGTGCTGGGGCTCTCCATGCGCCCGATCCTGTCACGCGGCGCGGGCCGCGGCAGCGTGGCCGGGCGGCCGGTCCGCGGAGCGGACGCCGGTGACACCCCGGACGGGTGCCTCCGCCCGGGGGACCCGGGCGTGCCCCGGCACCGGCCCCGGTGGCCGGTCCCGACGGCGTCACTAAGGTGGGTCGGGTCGTCATCACGGGCGCAGGGGGCCGTATGAGTGTCGCCGAGGACCGTGGACCGCTCCCCGCGGGACGTGCCGCGGCGGCGGACCACGTGCAGCAGGTGCTGGACCGGGTGCGCGAGCACCTCGGCATGGACATCGCGTTCCTCTCGGGGCTGTCCGCCACCCACGAGGTCGTCCTGGCGACGAGCCGCGAGACCGGCCCGATGCAGATGGCGGTCGGCGACGTGACGGACCTGGACGAGACCTACTGCGTGCGGGTGCTCGCCGGTCTGCTGCCGCCGGTGCTGCCCGACGCGCGCCGGCACCCGGTGGCCCGCGACCTGGCGGCGACCGCGGACCTGGGCATCGGCTCCTACGTCGGGGCACCGCTGCGGGGGCCGGACGGCGCGCCCGTGGGCATGCTGTGCTGCCTCGGTCGCGGGCCGAACCCGCTGCTCGACGAGCACGCGGCGCGCGTCGTGGGCCTGGCCGCGGCGCTGGTGGAGGACCGGATGGGCGTGCTCGGGCTGCCGTACCGGCCCGGGCTGTCCCGCCGGGAGCGGTGGGTGCGCGACGTGCTGGCCGCCGGCGCGGTGCGGATCGTGTTCCAGCCGGTGGTGGACATGGCGACGGGCACGGTGACGGCGGTCGAGGCGCTGTCCCGGTTCGACCCGGGGCGGTTCCCGACGCCGGAGCACGCCTTCGCGGCGGCCGTCGCGGCCGGCGTGGGCGTCGACCTGGAGCTGCTGGCCGTCCGCAGCGCGCTGGCCGCGCTGCCCCGGCTGCCCGCGGGCGTGCACCTCGCCGTGAACCTGTCGGCGGAGGCGCTGCTGGACCCGCGCACGCCCGCCCGGCTGCTGCCGCACGGCGCCGCGCTCGGCATCGAGATCACCGAGCACACGCCGGTGCGGGACTACGCGGCCCTGGTGCGGGTGACGGACCGGCTGAAGGCGGCGGGTCTCCACGTCGCCGTGGACGACGCGGGTGCGGGGTTCGCGAGCCTGCACCACGTGCTGCAGCTGCGGCCGACCGCGATCAAGCTGGACATCGCCCTGGTGCGGGGGATCGACGCCGACCCGGTGCGCCAGGCGCTGGCCCGGGCGGTGGCGGACTTCGCGGCGTCGCTCGGCGCCCGGCTCGTGGCCGAGGGGGTCGAGACCGTCGAGGAGCGGGCGGCGCTCCTGGGCCTCGGGGTGCGGTACGGGCAGGGGTACCTGTTCGGCCGGCCCGGTCCGTGGGAGGACGCGATCGGCTGAGCGCGGCCCCTCAGAGGCCGGCGCGCAGCGCGAGCGCGCGGTCCAGCGCGGCGTCGCGCGCGGCGAGCGCCCGGTCGACGGTGCGGGCGGTGCGCAGGGACCGTCGCCGGTCCGCCCGGGCGGGCCCGCGGCGGTGCACGGCCAGGTACGGGAGCCGGAACGGGACGGCGCGGGTGCCGTAGGAGACGTCGAACGTCACGGTGGTCATGTCAGTCCTCCTGCTGCCGCGGTGCGGCCGGGGTCGACGGGCTGGGCGGGTCCGCGGGGGCCGGCTCGTGGTCGAGGTCGGGGTTGATCGCGGTGAACAGGCGCATCAGCCGCGCGCCCGCGGGCCGGAGCCCGGGGTCCTCCGCACGTCCGGCGAACCGGTCGCTCAGGCCGTTCATCGTGGCGATGAGCTCCGTGGCCTCCTCGGGGGTGGCCCAGAACCCGTGGCTCGACGTCTGGGTCAGCGGGACCGTGGCGGGGTCGAGGGCCCCGCTCGCGTCGGTGCGGCGCAGGTGGTCGATGTAGCGCTCCACCTCGCGGCGGGCGGCCATCTCGCCGAGCTCCAGCACCGCGCGCCGGGACGCCGGGTCCAGGGGATCGGCGGTGAACGACCGCTCCCGGGCGACGGCCCGCCACGGGCGCTCGCGGCCGCGCGGCTCGGCGGGTTCGACGTACCCGGCCTTGGCGAGCGTCCGCAGGTGGAACGAGCAGTTCGCGACCGTCTGCCGCAGGTGCGCGGCGCACTCGGTGGCCGTCGCCTCCCCGGCGTCGTCCAGGTACGACAGCAGGTCGAGGCGCACGGGGTGCGCGAGAGCGCGCATCCGCTCCGGGTCGCTGATCCGGAGACCGGCACGGTCGGGGGTGCTGGGGCTCATGCCTCCAGGGTAGATGCGCAACACCTGTTGCGCAAGCATCGTTGCGCAACAGGTGTTGTGTTCGGCGGTCAGGGGCGGATCGCCTGCGATCGCCCGTTCGCGCCGCCCGGTGTTGACGTGGTGCTCCGGACTAGTTACTTTGGGGCTAAAGGTAGTCATGAACGAAGGAGTTCGCGTGTCCGTGACGGCGCGGGGAGAACAGGTCCCGGCAGCGACGCTCGCCCTGCTGGGGACGCGCGGCCCGCTGGGGCGGGCGGAGATCGCCCGGTCGCTCGGCGTCAGCGCGGCGACCATCACCCAGGTGACCCGCGACCTCGTGGACCGCGGCGTGGTCGTGGAGCTCGACACCGCGCCCAGCCAGGGCGGCCGCCCGGCGCGGCTGCTCGGCCTCAGCGGCGCCCAGGCCCGCGCGATCGGCGCCAAGGTCACCAACGACCACGTGGCCGTCGTGTCCGTCGGGTTCGACGGCGAGGTCCGCAGCCAGGCCACCTTCCCGTTCGACCCGTCCCGCCCCGACGCGCTCGACGCGCTCGGCCACCTGCTGCGCGAGGTCGTGGCGGCCGAGGGCGGGCCGGTGCTCGGCGTGGGGATCGGCCTGCCGGGATCGGTGGACGCGCAGGACTCCGGGGTGGTCACCGCACCCACGCTCGGCTGGACGGCCGTCCCCGTGGGGGCCGCGCTGCGCCGGGCGCTCGGGGTGCCGGTGCTGGTCGAGAACGACGTGAACACCCTCGCGGTCGCGGAGCGGCTGTACGGCACGGGCCGCGGGCACCGGACGTTCCTGGTCCTGACGATCGGGCGCGGCATCGGCGCGGGCCTGGTGGTCGACGGGGGCATCTGCCGCGGCGCCGGCGGCGGTGCGGGCGAGATCGGGCACGTCCCGGTCGCCGAGGACGGCCCGGTCTGCGAGTGCGGGAACCGCGCCTGCCTGGAGGCCGTGATCGGCGACGCGGCGCTGCGCGCGCGGGCGGTCGAGCGCGGGGTGATCGGGGCGGACGCCGCCGTCGTCGCGCTGGCCGCGGCCGCCGACGCGGGTGACGCCGCCGCCCGGGAGATCTACCGCGAGGCCGGCGCGCTGCTGGCCCGCACGCTCGCGGGCGTCGTGCACGTGCTGGACCCCGAGGTGGTCGTCCTGCTCGGCGAGGGCATCGGGGCCTGGTCGCACTGGGAGCGCGGGTTCGAGCCCGTGTTCCGGGCGCACCTGCTGCCGTCCCGCCGGTCGCTGCCGTTCGTCGTGGAGCCGTGGGCGGAGGACAAGTGGGCGCTCGGCGCCGCGACGCTCGTGCTGTCCACGCCGTTCGACGTCAGCGGCGCGTCCGGCGACCAGGGCCGGCTGGTGCTGGCCCGGCTGCAGGAGGCGACGTCGTGACGGCCGTCCCGGGCACCGCCGCCGTCCGCACCGAGGCCACCACCACCGCGCCCCGCGGCCGCGGCCACGCGGTCCGCCCCACCGACGGCCGCTCCGCCCGGACCCGGCGGTGGCGCAACCGCGCCTGGGTGCTGTTCTTCCTGCTGCCGAGCGCCGTGCCGCTGGTCGTGTTCTCCCTGGCGCCGATGGTGTCGTCGCTGTGGGTCAGCCTGCACTCCTGGAACCTCATCTCCCCGATGGAGTGGGTCGGGCTCGACAACTACCGCGCGCTGCTGACCTCCGGGACGACCTGGCGGGTGCTCGGCCACACGCTCGGCTACATCGTCGGCTACCTGCCGCTGGTCTACGCGGGCGGGCTCGGGCTGGCGGTGCTGCTGAACCGGGCGATGCGCGGCCGGGCGTTCTTCCGGGCGGCGTACTTCCTGCCGGTGGTGACGTCCTGGGTGGTCGTCGCGCTGGTCTGGCAGTGGCTGCTCAACCCGTCGAACGGCCTGGTCAACCAGCTCATCGCGCCGGTGCTGGACGGCCTGGACGGGGCCCTCGGCACCGAGCTCTCCCCACCGGGCTGGTGGACGGACCCGCAGTGGGCGATGCCCTCGGTGATCCTCGCCTCGGCGTGGAAGGACCTCGGGTTCGTCATGGTGATCCTGCTCGCCGGCCTGCAGGCGATCCCCGGCGACGTGCTGGAGGCCGCGCGGGTCGACGGGGCGAGCGCCTGGCAGCGGTTCTGGCGGATCACGTTCCCGCTGCTGTCGCCGTCGACGTTCTTCGTGGTCGTGATCTCGCTGATCAACGGGTTCCAGGTGTTCGACCAGGTCTTCGTCATGACCGGCGGCGGGCCGTCGGGCGCGAGCCAGGTGGTCGTCGGGCAGATCTACGACCTGACGTTCCGGTACGGCCGCGCCGGGGAGGCGTCCGCGCTGTCCTGGATCCTGTTCGCCCTGATCCTGCTCGTCACCGCCGTGCAGATGCGCGGCCAGCGGAAGTGGGTGACCCATGCCTGACACCGCCGTCCTCGCCCCGGCCCGGGCGGCCGCCGTCCCGGCGTCGCCGCGGCGCCCCCGCGGGCTCCGGCACGTCGCCGGGCGCGCCGGGCTCTACCTCGCCGTCGCGCTCGGCGCCGCGATCATGCTGTTCCCGTTCCTGTGGACGGTCGTCACCTCGATCACGCCGAGCGGCTCCCTGTCGGGCGGCCCGTCGCTGGTCGTCGAGGACCCGACGCTCGACGCGTACCGGACGCTCGCGGCCTCGATGCCGATCTGGCGGATCGTCGCGAACTCGTTCCTGGTCGCGATCGTGTCGACCGTGCTCCAGCTCGTCACCGCGTCCATGGCGGCCTACGCGTTCGGGCGGATGGAGTTCCGGGCGAAGCCGGTCGTGTTCGCCGCGTACCTGGCGACGCTGATGATCCCGCTGCAGGTGCTCGTCGTGCCGCTGTTCATCCAGATGACCCGCATGCAGCTCAACGACACCTACTTCGCGCTGCTCGCCCCGACCATCGCGTCGGCGTTCGGCATCTTCCTGCTCCGGCAGGCCGTCGAGGGCGTCCCGCGCGAGCTCGACGAGGCCGCGACGCTGGACGGCGCGGGGCACCTGCGGATCTTCGCGACGGTGATCATGCCGCTGGTCCGGCCGGCCCTGGCGACGCTCGCGGTGTTCGCGTTCATGGGCTCGTGGAACGCGTTCCTCTGGCCGCTGGTCGTCATCCGGTCGCCCGAGCTCATGACCCTGCCGCTCGGCCTGGCCACGCTCCAGGGGCAGTTCACCACCCAGTGGGACGTCGTCATGGCCGGCTCGGTCGTGTCGATCCTGCCCATCGCGCTCGTCTACCTCGTGGCTCAGCGCCACATCATCGCCGGCATGTCCCACACCGGCCTCAAGTAGCACCACCACACCTCCACCACACCGAAGGGAGAGGCTCCCATGGCCTCCATCACCGGGCGCAGTGCTGCGCTCGCCCCGCTCGCCCTCGTCGGGACGCTGGTCCTGGCCGGGTGCGCGCAGGGGTCCGCGACCTCCACCGACGCCGGGACCGACGGCCAGACCGTCGTGCGGTACATGAACTTCACGTCCAACGACGGGCACGAGGAGGACCTGGACGCGATCGTCGCGGCCTACGAGCAGGAGAACCCGGACGTCGACGTCCAGGTCGAGACCCTGCCGTACGCGGACTACTTCACGAAGCTGCAGACCGCGTTCGCCGGGCAGACCGTCGCCGACGTCGTGGACCTCAACTACGAGAACTTCGTGTCCTACGCGGAGGCCGGCAGCCTGGCGCCGCTCGAGGGCGTCGACGCCGCGCCGTACCAGAGCAACCTGCTGGAGTCGTTCCAGCTCGACGGCACCCAGTACGGCCTGCCGTCGTCGTACTCGAACGTGGTCCTCTACTACAACAAGGCCCTGTTCGACGCCGCCGGGGTCGAGTACCCGACCGCCGACTGGACCTGGGAGGACGAGCAGGCCGCGGCCACCGCGCTCACCGACACCGCCGCCGGCGTCTGGGGCTCGTACCAGCCGGTGTCGTTCCACGAGTTCTACAAGGCGCTGGCCCAGGCCGGCGGCGAGTTCTTCACCGCGGACGGCTCGGCCACGGCGTTCGACAGCCCCGAGGGCGTCCGCGCCGCGCAGTGGCTGGTCGGCAAGCCCGGCACCGTCATGCCGACCGAGGCCGACGGCGCCGGGACGCCGGACTTCGACACCGACCTGTTCAAGGCCGGCAAGCTCGCGATGTGGCACTCCGGCATCTGGATGTTCGGCGGCCTCGCCGAGGTCGACGGCCTGGACTGGGACATCGTCGTCGAGCCCGGTGACGTGACCCCGGCGTCCGCGCTGTTCACCAACGGCGTCGCCGTCGCGGCCTCGTCGAAGGTCCCCGCCGAGGCGCAGGCGTTCGCGCAGTACCTGACCGCGTCCTCGACCGCCGTCGACACCCGCGTGGCGTCGTCCTGGGAGCTGCCGCCGGTCGACGACGCCGACGCGCTCGCCCCGTACCTGGAGCAGACCCCGCCGGCGAACCGCCAGGCCGTGCTCGACGCGCTGGAGGACGTCGCCCTGCCGCCGGTGATCGCCGCCCAGCAGGAGATGCAGGACGCCGTGAACGAGGAGCTGTCGAACGCCGCCGCCGGCCGCAAGACCGTGGAGCAGGCGCTCGCGGACGCCGCGTCGCGCGTGGACGCGCTGCTCGGCTGACGCCTCCCCGCACCACCTCGCGGGCGCGCACCGGCGGTGCGCGCCCGCGGGTCCGCCCGACCCCAGCACCCGCTCATCCGACCCCACCACCCCGGGACCCGATCCATGACCCTCACCGCCCCGCCGTCCGCCCGCGACACCGAGCGGCTGCGCTCGCTCGCCCGCACCAGCGCCGAGGTGATCGCCCGGCACCAGGACCCGGGCGGCGCGTACCCCGCGTCGCCGACGTTCAGCGCCTACCGCGGCTACGCGTGGCTGCGCGACGGGTCGTTCACGGCCGAGGGCATGTCCCGGTACGGCGACGTCGCGGGGGTCGACCGGTTCCACGCCTGGGCCGCCGGGGTGCTGACCGCCCGGTCCGCCCAGGTCGCGGGGATCGCCGACCGGGTCGCGCGCGGCGTGGAGGTCCCGCTGACCGACCTGCTGCCGACCCGGTTCCTGCTGGACGGCCGGGACGGGCAGGACCCGTGGTGGGACTTCCAGACCGACGGCTACGGCATGTGGCTCTGGCAGCTCGTCACGCACGCCGGCCGGCACGACCGGCCGCTGGAGGCGTACCGCGAGGCCGTCGCCGTGGCGGTCGACTACCTGTGCGCCACGTGGGACCGGCCCTGCTACGACTGGTGGGAGGAGCACGTCGAGCAGCGGCACCCCTCGACGCTCGCGGCCGTGCGCGCCGGGCTGCTCGCGGCCGCGTCCGCCCGGTGCGCGGACGGGTCGGGGCTGCTCGACCCGGACCGCACCGCCCGGGCGACCGCCGTGGCCGAGGCGGTCGAGGCGCTGGTCCGGGTCTCCGGCACCACCGTCGGGCGTGCCGGCGACCCGTCGGCGCCGCACCTCGCCAAGTGGTGCGGGTCCGACGCGGTCGACGCCTCGCTGGCGTCCTGCGTCGTCCCGTTCGGGCTGGTCCCGGTCGGCTCGCCGGTCGCGGAGGCCACCCTCGACGCGGTGTCCCGGGACCTCGACGTGGACGGCGGCGTGCACCGGTTCCGCGCCGACGTGTTCTACGGCGGCGGCCAGTGGCTGCTGCTCACCGCCCTGCTCGGCTGGAACCACGCCGCGGCCGGCCGCACCGGGGCCGCCTGGGCCGCGCTGCGCTGGGTCGCCGCGCACGCGGACGCCGCCGGCGAGATGCCCGAGCAGGTGCCCGACCACCTGCTGCACCCCGGCTCCCGCGACGAGTGGCTGGAGCGGTGGGGCCCCGTCGCCCGGCCGCTGCTCTGGTCGCACGGCATGTACCTGATCCTGGCCGACGAGCTCGGCCTGCTGACCGCCGGGGCCGAGCCCGCCGGCCCCGGCACCGACACCGACCCGGAGACCCCGCGATGACCACGCTCACCCACCGCCCGGCCGGGATCGGCCACCCCTACGCCGCGTCCGCCGACCAGCGGCTGCCGGTGCACCCCGGCGCCGGGGAGCGGGTGGCGCTCGGCGTCGTCGCCGCCGGCCTGCCCGCCGGGGCGACCGTCGTCTGCGAGTGGGCGACCGGCGACACCGTCGAGGTGCTGGCCGGCACGCCCGGGTCCGTGTCGCCGGCGGACGCCGCCGCGCTGGCCGGCGGGGACGGGCACCTGGCCGAGGCGCAGGCCGGGCAGCTCACCGCCGACGGGGCGTGGCACGTCACGACGCCCGCGCTGGCCGCGGGGCAGCGGTACCGGTACCGGTTCGTCGTGGCCGACGCGACGTCCCCGTGGTTCGAGGTGAGCGCCGGGTCCTGGACCACGGCCGCCCCGGCCACCGCGGGCGGAGCGGGCACCGTCACGGTCGGGGGCGTCCCCGCCGAGCAGCACCCGCGCGTCGTGCCCGGATCGCTGGCGTGGTGGACCGACCTGGACGGCGCGCGCCGGGTGCGGTTCGCGTTCCGCCTGGCGCCCGCCGAGCACGTCGTCGGCTTCGGCGAGCGGTTCGACGCCGTCGACCAGCGCGGTCGCCGCCTCGACGCCGTGGTGTTCGAGCAGTACAAGTCGCAGGGCGTCACGGGCCGGACCTACCTGCCGATGCCGTTCGCGCACGTGGTCGGCGGCGACGGCTGGGGCTTCCACGTCCGCACCTCCCGCCGCACCTGGTACGACGTCGGCGCGTCCACGCCGGACGAGCTGGTGGTCGAGGCGCTGGTCGGCCCGGACGCCGCGCTCGACGTCGCGGTGTACGACGGCAGCCCGGCCGACGTGCTGCGGGCGTTCGGCGACGAGGTCGGCCGCGCGGAGGAGCTGCCCGACTGGGTGCTGCGGCTCTGGGCGTCGGGCAACGAGTGGAACACCCAGGCCCTCGTCATGGACCGGATGGACTCCCACCGGGACCTCGGCATCCCGGTCGGCGTCGTCGTGATCGAGGCGTGGTCCGACGAGGAGGGCATCACGATCTTCCGGGACGCCCGGTACGCGGTCACGGCCGACGGCGCCCCGCACCGCGGCGCGGACTTCACCTACCCGGCCGACGGCGCGTGGCCGGACCCGAAGGGCATGGTGGACGAGCTGCACGCCCGCGGGATCAAGGTCGTGCTGTGGCAGATCCCGCTGCTCAAGACCTCGCACGACCTCGGCCCCGACGTCCCCGAGGACGCCCAGGTGCTGGCCGACGGGCGGGCGATGGTCGCCGCCGGCCACGCCGTCCGGGAGGCCGACGGGTCGGCCTACCACAACCGCGGCTGGTGGTTCCCGCAGGCGCTGATGGCCGACCTGTCCACGCCCGAGGGCCGGGCGTGGTGGACCGAGCGCCGCCGCTACCTGGTCGAGGACTACGACGTCGACGGCTTCAAGACCGACGGCGGCGAGCACGCCTGGGGCGACGACCTGCGCTACGCCGACGGCCGCCGCGGCGACGAGGGCAACAACCTCAACCCCGTGCACTACGCCCGCGCGTTCGGCGACCTGCTGCGGTCGGCCGGCAAGGCGCCCGTGACGTTCTCCCGCGCCGGGTTCACCGGCTCCCAGGCGCACGGCGTGCACTGGGCGGGCGACGAGAACTCCACCTGGGAGGCGTTCCGCTGGTCCCTGAACGCCGGGATCACCGCGTCCTCGTCCGGGATCGTCTACTGGGGCTGGGACCTCGGGGGCTTCTCCGGCCCGGTGCCCGACGCCGAGCTCTACGTCCGGGCCGTCGCCGCCGCCACGTTCTGCCCCGTCATGCAGTACCACTCGGAGTTCAACCACCACCGGCTGCCGCTGCGCGACCGGACCCCGTGGTTCGTCGCCGAGGTGAACGAGGACCCGACGGTGGTCGACGCCTTCCGGCGGTACGCCCTCCTGCGCGAGCGGCTGGTGCCGTACCTGGCCGCCGGGGCGCGGGCCGCGATCGAGACCGGGGCGCCGCTGATGCGCGGGCTGTTCGTCGACGCGCCGCACGACCCCGCCGTCTGGGAGCACCCGAGGGAGTACCTGCTGGGCGACGACCTGCTGGTGCACCCGGTGACCTCGCCCGGCGCCGGCACCTGGGAGACCTACCTGCCCGCGGGCGCGTGGGTGGACGTGTGGACGGGCGAGGAGGCCGCGGGCCGGCCGCACGGCGAGGGCACGCTGGTCACCCGCGCGACCCCGCGCGACGAGATCCCGGTGTACGCCCGCGCGGCGGCGTGGCCGGCGCTGGCGGAGGTCTTCGCCGGCGGGTGAGCCGCGCGGGCACCCCTCGGGCCCGCCCTCGCGGGGCCCGCCGCTCAGCCGCGGCCGGCCTCGGGGGCGGGCTGACGCCGCCTCCACGGCCCGCGACCGATCATGGGCCGGCACCGACCGATCGTGCTCGCCGTCGCGCCACCCCGTCTCCCGCCTGCCACGTTGTCGAGGTCGGGCAACGGCGTCCGGCGCAGTCGATCGAGGGAGATTGATGTGAGGCGAACCACGGGTCGTCGGGCCGCGGGAGCGGCAGCCGTGCTGGTGATCGCGGCGGCGGGCGCGGCGGGATGCTCCGGCTCGCCCGGTGCGGGCGAGGAGACGGCGACCGGTCCCGGGCCGGTCACGATCTACCTCACCCGGCACGGGGAGACCATGCTCAACCGTTCGGAACGCGTCCAGGGGTGGGCGGACTCGCCGCTCACCCGGGTGGGCGAGGAGGTGGCCGTCGACCTGGGCGAGGGGCTGGCCGCCGAGGACGTCGAGCTCGAGGCCGCGTACTCCGCCGACATGGTGCGCCACCACTCCACGGCGGCGCTGGCTCTCGAGGGTGCCGGCCAGGACCTCGAGCCCGTCCGGGACGAGCGGCTGCGGGAGATCGCCTTCGGCAGCTTCGACGGCGGCAGCAACGACGAGATGTACACGGCGGCCGCCGGGGTGCTCGGGTACGCCGACCAGGGGGAGATGTTCGCCTCGCTCGGACCGGACCTGTCGTTCGACGACGTCCTGGAGGCGATCGCCGCGTCCAACGCGGACGACGACCTGCCCGCGGAGACGCCGGCGGACGTGAGCGAGCGCGCGCTCGCGGCGCTGACCGACATCGCCGGCGCCCAGCAGGAGGCCGGGGGCGGGGACGTCCTGGTCGTCTCCAGCGGCATCACGATCTCCCTCGTGCTCGCCGAGCTCGGCGCCGAGGTCACGGGGCAGATCGCGAACGCGGCCGTCAGCCTGCTCGTGTACGAGGACGGCGCGTGGCGCGTCGACTCGGTGAACGACCTGCGCTACGTGGAGGCCGGCGCCCGCGTGTGAGCCGCGCCGGGCGCGGAGCCCGCGCGGGGTGGCGCGAGGGGGACGGGGCCCGTCCGGACCCCGTCCCCCTCGCCCGTCGTCCCGGGCGGGGCGCCCTCAGCCGAGCGCGACCTCGACCCCGCCGGAGAACGGCGAGTCGTGCAGCGCGAGCGACGTCAGCGCCGCGTCGGCGGGGACGTCGAACACCACCGTGCCCGACACGGTGTTGCCCGGGTTGATCTGGTTGAGGAACGAGTTCGCGTCCCCCAGGTGCACGGCGGCCGCGGTGTCGGCCGAGAACTCCCGGCCCTGCGCGTCGAACGCCTTCTGCGACGAGCCGTCGAAGTACTGCGCCTCGTCGCCGATGTTCGTCACGGTCAGGTGCACCAGCACGTACTGGCCCTGGGCGTCCTGGCCGAACAGGTCGTCCCCGAGGCGGGCGACGCCCGGCTCGACCGCGGTGACCGTGAACTCGAACTTGCCGTCGCGGACCGGCGTGCCGAGGCCCGCGGTCTGCGGCTCGGCGGGCTGCTCGGCCGCGGGCTGCTCGGCGGCGGGCTCCTCGGCCGCGGGCTGCTCCGCGGCGTCCTGCCCGCCGGTGGTCCCGCCGGATCCGCCCGCGGGCGCGGCACCCGGGTCGTCCGATCCACCGCCCGAGGTGGCGGTGGCGATCGCGACGACCACGACCACGATCGCCCCGAGCGTCGTGAGGACCCTGTGCCGGGCGAACCACGAGCGGCGCCGCTCGGGCGCGGGGGCGGGCGGGAGGGGGTACGGGCCGGGCGGGGGGACCTGGGACATCGGGCTGCTCCTGAGGGACCGGGCGGCTCGGTGCCGCCGTGACAGGGCAGCACGCTGCCGCGCGGGGAGGGTCCGGGGCGTCGGCCGGGCGGGCACGGCTCCGGTGCCCGATCGGGCACGGTCCGGGCCCCGGTCGCCGCCCGGTCGGCCGACGTGGGGCACCGTGGTTCCTCCGTACCCTGAGCAGCATGTCCTCCCCGTCCGGTCCGCCCCGCGCGATCGCGCCGCGTCGTGCGCCGGGCCGGACGTGGTGGTCGCGGGCGGGGACGGTCGTCGCGGTCGCGGTGGCCGGCTCGGGTGCGTGCGTCGCGAGCGCGTTCAGCGGGAACGCCCGGGCGGACGGGGACCCGCTGATCGGCCTGGACATCCTCGCGATGCTGCTCGGCCTGGTCGCTGCGGGGTTCCTGGTGGCGCGGCGCACGGCGGCCGTGCCGCTGACGCTCGCCGCGTCGGCGCTCGCGGTGGCGCTCCCGCTGGACTCGGTGACCGCGCTCCTCGCGCTGCCGTGGGTGTTCGCGACCGCCGCCCGCCGGACGGCCTGGTGGTGCACGGGTGCGGTCGGCCTCGCCACGGCGGTCGCGCTGTGGCGGGACGGCACCCGGCCCGTCGAGCACCGCGTGCTGTCGGCGACCGACGCGGTCACCGGCCAGGTCACCTCCGCCGCACCGGTGGTGCTCGTGATGATCGGCGTGCTGTGCGTCGGGTCCGCGGTGGCCGCCGGGCTGGTCCGGGCCTCCCGCTCGCAGGCGGCCCGCGCGGTGGCCGACATGGAGGGGCAGGTGGCGCGCGCGGACACGCTGCGGGACCGCATGTCCCGGCAGGACGAGCGCGAGCTCATCGCCCGCGAGGTGCACGACACGGTCGCCCACCACGTCTCGCTGATCTCGTTGCAGGCGTCCGCCCTGGAGGTGCAGCGCGGTGCCGACGACGCGCAGGTGCAGGCGGCCGCCCGTCAGGTCCGGTCCTCTGCGCAGCAGGCGATCGCCGAGATGCGGCGGCTCATCAGCACCCTGCGCTCCGGCGACGACGCCCACGGCCCCGGGGCCACGCTCGACGACCTGGCCGGGCTGCTCGACGGCGCGCGCCGCCAGGGGCGGTGGGTGACGAGCTCGGTGTTCGTCACGGACGGCAGCGACGCCTCGCCCGCCCTGACCCGCGCCACGTTCCGGATCGTGCAGGAGGGGCTGACGAACGCGCTCAAGCACGCCCCCGGCCAGCCGGTCGAGGTGACCGTGCGCGCCTCGCCCGGCGGGGGCGTGCGGGTCCGGGTGCAGAACCCCCTGATCCCCGGCCGGCCCCCGGCGCCCGGGACCGGGTCGGGGCTGGTGGGCATGCGGGAGCGCGCGGCCCTGCTCGGCGGCGAGGTGCGCACGCGGATCGACGGCGGCTGGCACGTGCTGGACGCGTACCTGCCGTGGGCCGCCCGGGCGGCGGGTGGCGAGGCCCTACGCTCGACGGTGTGATCCGAGTCCTCGTCGTCGACGACGACGCCCTGGTCCGCACGCTGCTGACGAGCATCCTGGCCGCGCAGGACCTCGAGGTCGTCGCGCAGGCCGCGGACGGCGACGAGGTCGTCCCGGCCGTCCAGGCGCACCACCCCGACGTCGTGCTGCTCGACCTGCACATGCCGCGCATGTCCGGCCTCGCGGCGCTGGCGGCGCTCGCGGAGCTGCCGGACCCGCCCGGGGTGATCGCGCTGACGTCGTTCGGCACGGACGAGACCGTGGTGGCCGCGGTCCGCGCGGGGGCGGCCGGCTTCCTGGCCAAGGACGCCGATCCCGATGCCATCGCGGACGCGGTCCACCGGGTCGCGGGGGGAGACGGCGCGCTCGGGCCCGGGGCGCTGGGGTCGCTGCTGCGGCACGTGGCCGAGGACACCGACGGGGGTCGGCGGGAGCAGGCGAGGCGGGCGCTGGAGGTGCTCACCGAAGCCGAGCTCGAAGTCGCCGCCTACGTGCCGGGGGGCCTGTCGAACCAGGCGATCGGGGAGCTCACCTTCCGCTCGGACTCGACGGTCAAGGCGCACCTGAGCCGCGCGATGGCGAAGCTCGGCGTGACGACGAGGTCGCAGCTCGCGGTGATCGTGGACCGTGCGGGCGTGCGGCCGGGGTGACCGGGCCGGGCGGGCGCCGGCTCAGTCCAGGTAGTCGCGGAGCACCTGGGCGCGGGACGGGTGCCGCAGCTTCGACATCGTCTTCGCCTCGATCTGCCGGATCCGCTCCC
>DAMBCY010000019.1:0-4162 GCA_032056255.1 Cellulomonas sp.
TCACGTCGGTGGGGCCTGCAGCGGCTGACAGGTCCCACCGACGTCCCTTGCTCCGGTGCCCGGCACCGCCCCCCGTCGGGCACCGGGACCCCGCTCCGCGGCTCGGGGTACGTCGAGACCCCGTCGGGGCCTCGTCGAGCGCGAGGTCGCGGCGGGCGGGACGAGGCGGCGCGGGAGGCGCCCGCCTCGTCCCGCGGGGCAGGTGATCCGCGTCACAGGCACGCCCGCCCGACCAGGAACGACGTCCCGGGGCTGTGCCGGTCCTGTGTGAGCGTTCACCCTGGCGGCGGACAGGTTGTTGACTGCTGCACCATCTGCGAGGCAGAGTTCCTTCCCGACGGTGCGCATCGCCTGCCCCCTGCGCGGTGCGCACCGTCGCTCACGTCCCGGCCCGGAGGGCGGCACCGCAGCCGACGCCCGAGGAGCGCGGCCACCACCGGCGCCCGCGACCGGCCCGGTCACCGCCGCGTCCGCGCCGCCGGCCGTCCGCACGCGCCCCTGGACCCGCCGGCGCTCCCGGACCCGCCCGCGGCCCCGGACCCGCCGGCGCTCCCGGGGTGCGGCGGCGGGCGCAGGCCGAGGGGACTGCCCGGACGGCGGACCCGCGGTCCGCGGACCGTCGGGACGCCGCGGGCCGGGGGGCCGGGATCCCGCGTGATGACCGGCCGCGCGGCGCGTCCTGACGGCCCGGCGGCGCCCCGGCGGCTAGCGTGCTGCGGGTGAAGGTCCCCGCGCGTCGCCCTGCCCTCGGACGCCTGGCCGCCCCTGCGGAGGCGGCCGTCCCCGCACCGCGCCCGGACACGCCCGCGACCGGCACGGAGGGTGCCCGCGCCGCCCGTGGCACCGGGGAGGTGCCCGTGCCCGACGACACCGGCTCCGACCAGGCATCCGGCCCCGTCCTCGTCGAGCCGCCGTCCGCGGAGGAGCTCGTCGCGGGAGCCACCAGCACCTGGCGCGCCGCCCTGGTCGAGGCGGCCGGCGGGTCCACGCTCGCCGACGTCGAGCTGCTCGGCGACGCCGCGCTCGACCTGTCCGCCGCGCACCCCTCCGGCATCGCCCAGCTGTTCGCCGGCCGCGAGACGCGGCTGTCCAACCTCGTGCGGGAGGGTGCCGCGCTCGGCACCGCCCGCCGTCGTGCCCGGGCCGTCGCCGCCCGCGCCGCGACGTACGCGCAGCAGTACGGCATCGCCCCGACGTACCTCGCCATCGGCGTGGCCACCTGGACCGAGCACAGCACGCCCGACGTCGCCTCCGACGACGTGGCGGCGATCGCGACGGCGACCCGGGAGTCCGCGGGCGCGGGACGCGAGGCCGACGGACCGCAGGCCCCGGCCGCGCCGCCCGCCCCCACCACCCGGCAGGTGCGCGCGCCCGTCCTGCTGCGGCCCGTGTCCCTCGCGGCGCGCGGCACCGCGGAGAGCGACTACGAGATCACGCTCGAGCCGTCGCTCGAGGTCAACCCCGTCCTGGCCCGCGCCCTGCGCTCGCGCGGGGCGCTGCTCGACCCGGGTGCCGTCGCCCGCAGCGCCTTCACCGGATCCGGCTTCGACCCGCGGGACGCGATCAGCCGGCTGACGTCGCTCGGCACCGCCGTGCTCGACGACTTCCAGCTGGTCGACCGGATCGTCGTCGGCACCTTCGTGCACCCCGGTCAGGTGCTGGTCGACGACCTCGACCGGCTCGCACCGGCGCTGGAGCGGCACGAGGTCGTCGCGGCGCTCGCGGGCGTCGCCGAGGCCGCCGACGCGCTCGCCGTGACCCTGCCCGAGCCGGAGCGCGGCGACCGCGACCCGGCCGTCGAGCGCGGCGTCGGCGACCTGGACCCCGCGCAGCAGCACGTGCTCGACGTCGTCGCGGGCGGGTCGCACGTGTTCGTCGACGCCCCCGCGGACAGCGACGTCACCGGCACGCTCGCCGCGCTCGTCGCCGACGCCGCCGCCGACGGCCGCACGGTGCTGTACGTGCCGGGGCACCGGCGCGCCGCCGTGGCGCTGGAGGAGCGGCTCGAGAGGCTCGGCCTCGGTGAGATCCTGCTCGACGTCGCCCCCGACGCCGCGTGGCGGGCCGCGTCGGCCCGGCGGCTGCTCGGCGCGATGACCCTCGACGTCGATCCCGGCGACCCGGTCGCCGCCGCGGAGCTGCGGCACGCGCTGGTCGAGCGTCGCGAGCGGCTGCGCGGGTACGTCGACGGCCTGCACCTCGTGCGGCAGCCCTGGGGGGTCTCGGCCTACGACGCCTTCCAGGCACTGGCCCGGCTCACCGCCGAACGGCCCGCGCCGCGCACCACCGTCCGGCTGACCGCCGAGGTCGCGCGCGCGCTGGACGCCGACCGCCGCCGCGCCGTCGCCGCCGAGCTCCGCGAGGCCGCGCAGGCCGGGGCGTTCACCCTGCGCCCCGTCGACACCCCCTGGTACGGCGCCGCGCTGCTCACCGAGACGGAGGCCGCCGACGCGCTGCGCCGGGTCGAGCGGCTCGCGGGCGAGGGTCTGCCCGCCGTCGAGCGCCGCATCGCCGAGGTCGCCGAGGTCACGGGCTTCACCCCGGCCACGACGCTGGCCGCCTGGGCGGAGCAGCTCGACGTGCTCGCCGGCGTCCGCGGCGCGCTCGACGTGTTCCAGCCGCTCGTCTTCGAACGCAGCCCGTCCGACATGGTCGCCGCCACCGCCACGAAGGCCTGGCGCGCCGAGCACGGCACCACGATGGGCTACTGGCTGCGCCGCCGGCTGCGCAAGCAGGCCAAGGACCTGCTGCGCCCCGGGCGCCCCGTCGCCGACCTGCACGCCGCGCTGCTCGACGTGCAGCGGCAGCGGGAGATCTGGCAGGCGCACTGCCCGGCCGGCGGGTGGCCGCGGCTGCCCGAGGGCCTCGGCGACATCGAGGCGGAGCACCGCGCGACCCGCGCCGACGTCGACGCCCTCGCCGCCGTGCTCGCGAGCACCCCCGAGGGCGCGGAGCTGGTGGCGCGGCCGATCGGGGAGGTGCTCGACCGCGTGCGCCGCCTGGCCGCCGCGTCCGACACGCTCCACCTGCTGCCGGGGCGCACCCGGCTCGTCCGCTCGCTCGTGGCCGACGGCCTCGGCGACCTGCTCGACGACCTCGCGGACCGCCGGGTCGGTGCCGACGTCGTCGGGGCCGAGCTCGACCTGGCGTGGTGGAGCACGGTCTTCGAGCAGATCCTCACCGCCGACCCGGCGCTCGCCGGCTACGACGGCCGCACGCTCGGCCGGCTCGCGGACGAGTTCCGCGAGCTCGACCTCGCGCACACCGCCGCCCTGGCGGGCCCGTTGCGCGCCCGTGCCGCCGCGCACGTGCGGAACGCGATGGCCGCGCACACCGAGCAGACCGAGGCCCTGTTCGGCGAGCTCGTCGAGGACCGGCTCACCGGCCTGCGCGAGACCCTCGAGCGCTACCCGGACGTCGCGCGACGCCTGCGCCCCGTGCTCGCCGCCGCTCCCATGCTGGTGCCGCAGGTGCTGCCCGCCGCCCGCACGGTCGACCTCGTCGTGCTCGACGCCGCCGCGCACCTGCCCGTCGAGGTCGCGCTGCCGGCGCTCGCCCGCGGCCGGCAGGTGGTCGTCGTCGGCGACCGGCGCTGCGCCTCCGGCACCGCCGTCCGCGAGCTCGCCGACGTGCTGCCCACCGTGCCGCTGCGCGCCGACGCGTCCCGCCGCGACCCGTACCTCACCGCCTTCCTGGCCGCGCACGGCTACGGCGACGTGCTGTCCCCGACCCCGCTGCCGACCAGCGCCGCCACCGTCGGGCACCACCTCGTCGACGGCACCGGCATGCCCGACCGGACCGGCGCGGTGCAGTCCACCCGCGCCGACGTCGACCGGGTGGTCGAGCTCGTGATCGAGCACGCCCTGACCCACCCGGACGAGTCGCTCGCGGTCGTCACCGCGTCCGCCGTGCACACCGCGCAGGTCCGGGAGGCCGTGCTCGCGCAGGTCCGGGAGTCGCCGTCGCTGGCCGCGTGCCTCGACGGGTCCCGTCCCGAGCCGTTCGTCGTCACCGACCTCACCAACGTGGCCGGCCTGCGCCGCGACGCGCTGATCGTCACGCTCGGCTTCGGCCGCACGCCGCACGGCCGGGTGCTGCACCGGTTCGGCCCCGTCAGCGGCCCCGGCGGCGACGCCCTGCTGCTCGCCGCGCTCGGCGTCAC
>DAMBCY010000019.1:4172-20299 GCA_032056255.1 Cellulomonas sp.
CGTCCGCCGACGTCGACCCGGAGCGGCTGCGCGGCCCCGGGCCCCGGCTGCTGACCGACCTGCTCCGGTTCGCCGAGCGCCGGGCCGCGGGGGAGACCGACCTCGCGATCGCGGCCGTGCCCGAGGACGCCGCCCCCGAGGCCACCCCGGACGCCCCGCCTCCCGCCGCAGCCGCCGACGAGGCCGGCACCGCCGCAGCCGCGGACCAGCCGGGCCCGGACCGGCTGGTCGTGGACCTCGCGGAGCGGCTCTGGCGGCACGGTCTCGTCGTCGAGCTCGACCACGGCCTGCCCGGCGGTCTGCACCTGCCGCTCGCCGTCGGCCACCCCGACCTGCCCGGCGAGCTGCTCGTCGCCGTGCTCACCGACGACGACGCCTACCTCGGTGAGCCCAGCGTCCGCGTCCGGGACCGCCAGGTCGCCGAGCGCCTCGAGCGGCTCGGCTGGAGCGTCCTGCGCGTCTGGTCCGCCGCCGCGTTCCTCGACCCCGAGGCCGAGGTCGACCGCATCCGCCGCGCCCTGCACGCCGTCGCCGACCGCCGGCTGGCCGAGGCGGTCGCGGAGCGCCGCCGCGGCCTGCTCGCGGTGCCGGCCGTCCCGCTGCTCGACGACGACGGCACCGGGCCGGCACCGACCCTGACCGGTTTCGCCGTCCCCACCGCGGGTCTGCCCGCGGGCGGTGGCACCGGGCCGGACGAGGTCCGCTCCCCGTCCGCGGACCGGCCGGGCGCGACCCCCGGCGAGGTCCGGGACGCCGCGTCGGACGGCACGGCGCCGGACGAGGTCCGCTCCCCGTCCGCCGCCGCGGGCACGGCCCCCGACGAGGTCCGGGCACCCGGCGCCGTCCCGGCTGCGCCGGAGTCCGGCCCCGGGTCCGGGACGGGCCCCAGCGGCTCGGCGAGCGCCTCGGCCAGCGACTCGACCAGTGCTTCGGCGAGCGGCTCGACCCGGCGCACGAGCGCGTGGTCGCCGCCCGAGCCGCCCCGGCCCGCCACCTCGCCGATCCCGTCGGTGGCGGCGGACATCCCCGGCATCATGGAGGCGGCCGCCCCGATGACGGGTGCCGTGCGCGCGGTCCAGCCGACCCTCGCGGTCCCCGGCGGTCCCCGCCCGGACGTCCGTCCCGGCCTGCCGATCAGCGCCTACTCCGACGACCAGCTCGACGACCTCGTCGCGTGGCTCGTCTCCGACGGCTCCGAGCGCACGCCCGACGAGCTCGCCGCCGCCGTCCGCCGCGAGCTCGGCGTCACCCGCCGCGGCACCCGCATCGACGCGGTCGTCTCCGCGGCCGTCTCCCGCGCGCCCCGCTGACCCCGGCGACCGACCGGGAGGGCTCCGCCTCGACGGAGGTGCGGACGCGTGGGCGCGGGCGTGCGGGCGGGGTCACCAGTGCGGCGGGACGTCCCGGCGCAGGCGGTCGTCGTTCGAGTCGGCGCGGTCGTCGCCCCAGCCGCTGTCGGAGTCGTCGGCGCTGCGGCTCGGGATGAGCGGGGCGTCGTCGACGACGGGACGCGGCCGCTCGGCCGGCTCGGGGCGCTGCTCGGACGGGGAGGTGCTCACGTCCTCAGTGTCTCACCGCCGTGGCGGCCGGCCGCCCGGTCCACCGCGGCCCGCCCCCGGCCACGGCGGCTGACCGTCGGCGCCGGGGCGGACCGCCCGGTCACCGGGGCTCGCCGGCGTCGTCGCGACCGACCGCCCGGTCACGGCGGCCGACCGCCCGACCGCCCCGGCCGACGTCGGCGACGCGGGTCCGACCGGCACCCGTGCGCCCGGGGTGGGGCCGGTGGCCGTGCGTCGCCCGGATCCGCTCGGCCGAGGACCTAGGCGAGCGGCGGGTGCGCGCTCCCGGAGTCCGTCGAGCCAGGGGCCGGGGCCGCCGGGATGCTGCCGCTGCCGGGTGCGTCCGTGGGGCGGGGGCCGGCGGCGAGCAGGTCACGGATCTCCTGGAGCAGCAGGATCTCCTCGGACGGGCGGGCGGGCTCCGCCTCGAGGCCGCGCTTGCGGCGCTCCGCCAGCTTGTTCAGCGGCAGCACGATGACGAAGTAGACGGCGGCGGCGGTGATGAGGAACTGCAGCAGGGCGTTGAGCATGAGGCCCATGTCGATCTTCGCGCCGCCCGCGGGGCCGATGACCCAGATCTTCGAGATGTCGGTCTTGCCGAAGATCATCGCGATGATCGGCGCGATCAGCCCCGTCTGGATCGCCGCCACCACGGCACCGAACGCCGCGCCGATGACGACGCCGACCGCGAGCTCGATCGCGTTGCCGCGGGAGACGAAGTCCTTGAACCCCTGGAACACCCCCGCGAGGCCGCGGGCCCGGTCGGTGGTCGCGCGCAGACCCTGGCGCAGTGCGTCGCTCATGCGGGGGAACCTCCAGGCCTCGGGTGGCGAAACGTCCGCATCATCCCACGATCACCGCGCCGAGCGCCCGTGAGCCCGACGCCCCGCCCAGCGCGATCGACTCCTCGGGCGTCACCGCGAGCAGCACCGGGACGTCGTCGTCGCCCGCCCCCGCCGCGCCGCCGCCCGTGCCTCCGCCGCCGAGCAGCCCGCCCCCGGACCCACCCCCGGACCCGGCGTCGCCCCCGTCGTCGCCGTCCTCGTCCGGGGAACCGATCCCCGGCGCGCCGAGCACCAGCGCGTCGCGGGCCACCCGCTCGGGTCCCGCGCCGTCGTGCAGGCCCGACGCGACCACGTCGACCCGCATCCCGGCCCGCAGCACGGCGGCGACCCCGGTGTCCGCGAACCGCACGGGCACCACGACGGTGCCCGGGGGCGCCGCCGTGTCGTCGTCGACCAGCAGCTCCGGCACCACGGGCAGCCCGGCGGGCACGTCGACGGCGAGCCGCCGGCCGAGCAGGTCCTCGACCGGATCCGCGCCCTCGCCGGCCGTCGCGTGCTCGGCGGGCACCAGGCCGGCGGGCACCAGGGCCGCAGGTACGACCCGCCGGGTCACGTCGCCCCCGGTGAGCGTGCGGTCCGCGGCCAGGTCCCGCGCCGCGACGGCGACCTCGACGGTCGGCGGGTCGGGCGCCCGGAGGAGCTCGACGGCGAGCAGCACGGCGAGCCCGGCGCACAGCGCCGCCACCGGCCGGCGGGTGCGCCACGCGACCACGCGCAGACGTCGCCGGGTCACGGCGGGGATGCGGTCGGTCCAGGACATGTCGCGACGTTAGGCACGCGCCCGTCCCGCGCGCCCCGGTGGCGTGGCTGGCCTGGGGACGACGCACGCGGCTGCGCCCTGTGGACGACCCGGTGCCGCGTGATCACGCGGCGCCGGGGTGGATCGGCCTGCTGCGGATCAGCCTGCGGCGGGCTTCGCGGCGCTGCTGCTCGACGACGAGGAGCCGCCCGCCGCCGAGGGCGCGGGGGTCGACGCACCGCCCGACGAGGACGACGTGCCCGACGGGGAGGACGCGCTCGACGATGCCGTGCTCGACGACGACCCGCCGCTCGCCGCCGCCGCCGTCGTCGAGGAGGACTTCGTCGACCGCGAGTCGTTCCGGTAGAAGCCCGAGCCCTTGAACACGACGCCGACGGAGGAGAACACCTTCCGCAGCCGCCCGCCGCAGCTCGGGCACTCGGTGAGCGCCGCGTCGCTGAACGACTGGTGGACGTCGAAGGCGTGGCCGCACTCGGTGCAGGCGTAGGCGTAGGTGGGCACTGCTGTCTCCCGCGGATGACGTGACCTGGTGGAGGGGGCCGTTCCGGCGGGCGGCGTACCGTCCGGCGTCCCTGGCACTCCTCGTGTCCGAGTGCCAATGATACGCGGCCCGGCGGTATTCCCCCGGCCGGGGGCGTCAGGTGCCGAGCCGGAGCCACCGCTCGGGCGTCGCGACCATGTCGACGGTCCGGTCGTGCGGCTCCCGCGGCAGGGGCCGCACCTCGGCGTCGTAGAGCTCCTCGGCGAACACGAGCGCGACCACCGGGCAGCCGGGGCGGGCGTGCGTGAGGGCGCGGTCGTACCAGCCGCCGCCCTGGCCGAGCCGGGTGCCGGCGGTGTCGACGGCGAGCGCGGGCGCGACGATCACGTCGGCCTCGGCGATGGCGTCGGCACCCAGCGACGGGGTGGAGGGCTCGGGCGGGCGGCCGGGCGCCCGCTGCAGCAGGTCGTGCCGTCCGGCGTACCGGGCCCACTCGCGCTGCAGGCCGGCGCCGAGCACGGGCAGCAGCACGTCGACCCCGCGCGCGGCGAGCGCGTCGAGCAGCGGGCCGGTGTCCGGTTCGGTCGGCCGCGCGGAGTAGACGGCGACGCACCGGGCGTCCGCGAGGGCGGGGATCGTCTCGACGACGTCGACGAGCGCGTCCGCGGCATCCGCGCGGCGACGGGGCGAGCGGGCCTGCCGGGCGGCTCGCAGCAACGAGCGGAACTCGTCCTTCACCTCGGTCACCGTGCTGCCCTCGGACGCGCGCGGATACGGCTGGGCGGCGGTGCTCATGCGTCCAGTCTCACCCACGGTCCTGTGCGCCGGTAGGACCAAAGGGGGCGAGCCGGGCCGCCCGTGGTCCCGTCGGGGCGCGCGCCCGGCGCGGTGCACGCCCCGCGGCGGGCTCCTGGCAGGCACAATGCGGGTCATGAGATCCGTCCAGGACCAGCTCGCGGCGGTGCTGGCCGCGGTCGGGCCCGTCGCCCCGCTCGACGTCGTGCTGTCGGACGCGGCGGGCTGCATCCTCGCCGAGGACGTCGTGGCGCCCGCGGACGTGCCCGCCGTCCCGGTGGCCGCGCGGGACGGCTACGCCGTGGCCTCGGGGGACCTGCGGGGTGCCACGTCCGCCGGCCCGCCGGTGCTGCCGGTCGCGCACGACGTGCTCGCGGGCGACGCCGCCGCGCTGCGCCTCGCCCCGGGGCAGGCCGTCCGCATCGCGTCGGGCGGGCCGGTCCCCGCCGGCGCCGATGCCGTCGTGGCCGCCGAGGACACCGACCGGGGCGCGGTCCGGGTGGCGCTGCACCGCGTGCCCGAGCCGGGCGAGCACGTGCGGGCGGCGGGGGTCGACACCGCGCGCGGCGCGACCGTGCTCACCGCGGGCATCCGGCTGGGCGCCCGGCAGCTCGCGGTCGCGGCGGCCACCGGGCGGGGTCGCCTGCGGGTGCACCCCGTCCCGCGGGTGGTCATCGTGTCGATCGGGTCGGAGCTCGCGGAGCCGGGCACCCCGCGCCGGGACGGCCGGGTCTACGAGTCGGCGGGGCACGCGCTGGAGGCGGCGGTGCGCGACACGGGTGCGACGCCGGTGCGGGTGGGCGTGGTCACCGACGACCGCGCGGTGCTCAGCGAGGCGCTCGAGGACCAGCTGGTGCGCGCCGACGTCGTGCTGACCACGGGCGGGCTGTCGGAGTCCCAGCACGACACGCTCGCCGACGTGCTCGCGCCCCTGGGCACGGTCCGGTTCGACCAGGTGGCGATGGCGCCGGGCTTC
The DNA here is from genome assembly GCA_032056255.1 of Cellulomonas sp. Lineage (GTDB taxonomy): Bacteria > Actinomycetota > Actinomycetes > Actinomycetales > Cellulomonadaceae > Cellulomonas. Next base: position 9,589 of record DAMBCY010000019.1, read on the forward strand.
CGGCACGGCTTCGGCACGGTGGGCGGCGGGCTGGGTGCGGTGCCGCTGTTCGCGCTGCCCGGTCACCCGGTGTCGTCGCTGGTCGCCTTCGAGGTGTTCGTCCGGCCGGCGCTGCGGGCGATGGCGGGGCAGACGGACCTGTTCCGGCCGTCGGTCGCGGCGCGTGCGGACGTGGGGTGGCCCTCGCCGGCGGGGGTCCGGCAGTTCGTGCCTGCGGCCGTCGTGGGATCGCCGAGCGAGGGCTACCGGGTGACGCCGGTGGGCGAGCCGGCGGTGCCGTCGGTGGTGAACCTCGCGCACGCGAACGCCCTCGCGGTGGTGGGGGAGCAGGACACCGAGGTCGTGGCCGGCCAGGTCGTGCACTGCCTGGTGCTGGAGCGGTGATGCCGCGGGGCTGGCCGGTCGAGCTCGTGGACGGCGACGTCCGGCTGCGCCCGCTGCGGCGTGCGGACGAGGCGGCGTGGATGCGGCTGCGCGCGGCGAACGCGGCGTGGCTCGAGCCGTGGGACGCCACGTCGCCCGAACCGGTGACCGGCCGTCGCCCGACGTTCGGGCAGTTCGTCCGGACGCTGGACCGGCAGGCGCGCGCCGGCACGTCCCTGCCGTTCGCGGTCGACCTGGGCGGGGAGCTCGTCGGGCAGCTGACCGTCTCGGGCATCACGTTCGGCTCGCTGTACTCCGCGTCGATCGGCTACTGGGTGGGGCAGCACGCCGCGGGCCGGGGGGTGACGCCGACGGCGGTCGCGCTGGCCACCGACCACTGCTTCGGCACCCTGGGGCTGCACCGGGTCGAGATCAACATCCGCCCGGAGAACCGGCCGTCGCTGCGGGTGGTCGACAAGCTGGGCTTCCGCGACGAGGGCGTGCGGGAGCGCTACCTGCACATCCAGGGCGCGTGGAGCGACCACCGGACGTTCGCGCTGACGGCCGAGGAGGTGCCGGGCGGGCTGCTGGCGCGGTGGCACGCGGTCCGGGCGGCGCAGGGCCGGCCGACGCAGGCCTGACACGACGCCGCCCGCTGTGGGAGGCTGGTCCCGGCCGGCGGAATCACATCCGTGTGATTTTCCCCCGCCGGGCCGCTCGACACGCCGCGACGGGTGCCGGGACGCGGGTCGCTCCGCGCCTACCGTCGTGGAGTGGACGCAATCGCAGGACCGGCTGCCCTCGCGGTGGTCGGGCTGTGGATCGCCTACCTGGTGCCGCACAAGCTGCGGCACCGGCAGCAGATGCTCGAGTCGCGGACCGACGACCGGTTCTCCGAGGCGTTGCGGGTGCTGGCGGTGACGGGCCCCGAGGGGTCGGACCGCCGGCGGCGCGCAGAGGTCGCGGGGCTCCCGCGGACGGACTGCGGCCCGGTGGACAAGCGGGTCGGGCTGCTCACCCCGTCGACGGGGGCCCGGATCGTACCGACGGACAGGGGAGGGACCCACGTGGACCGACCGCACGGGACCCAGGAGCGGGTCGGCGCCGACGCCGCCCGCCGCACCGCCCAGCTGCGCGCCGCCCACGCGGCCGCCACCGCCCGTCGTGGTGCCGCCGCACGCCGTCGTGGCCTGCTCGCCGGCCTGCTGGCCGCCGCCACCGTGGCCGGCTGGGTCGTCGTCGGCGTCACCTCCCTCGGCGTCCTCGCGGGCGTCGTCCCCAGCGTGCTGCTCGCCGGCGTGGTCGGTCTCGGCCGGCGCGCGGTCGTCCAGGGCCAGGCCGCCGAGGCGGAGTGGCAGCGGCGCATCGCCGAGGCGTCCGCCCCGGTCCGGCAGCGCGAGGCACGGCCGGGCCGGCAGGCCGCCGCGGGACGCGCCGTCCGGCCCTCGACGACGGACACCCAGGCCATCACCCGCGTGCGGGTCGACGCGGAGGCACCGGGCGCCGTCCGCACCGCGACGCGGCTGCGCGACGGGGGTCGCGAGGGCGACACCTGGTCGCCCGTCACCGTGCCGAGCCCGACCTACGCCTCGAAGGCGCCCGCGCCGCGCCGTGAGCCGGTGCCGCTGGGCGAGGTCGAGGCCTCCACGCTGCACGCGCCCGTCCGGACGGCGGCGTCCCCGGGCGCGGCGGCGCCCGACGTGCCGGCCGTGCCCGGCGTGGCCGCTGCGCCCGTCCAGGACGGCGACGCGGTGCCGGAGGAGGCTCCGGCCGCCGCCGCATCCGGCCCGGAGGCGACCCCGGCCGCCAGCACGACGGCTCCGGCGGCCGACGAGCCGACCGGCTCCATCGACCTGGACGCCGTCCTCGCCCGGCGCCGCGCCGCGGGGGAGTAGCCGCCCCCGGGACCGACCGGCGGTGTCGTGAGCAGCCCTCGCGGGGTGCTAGGCTGGTCACCGCTTCATGGGGCTGTGGCGCAGTTGGTAGCGCGTCTCGTTCGCAATGAGAAGGTCAGGGGTTCGAATCCCCTCAGCTCCACCGGCAGGTCTGGCCCGGGATCATCACGATCCCGGGCCTTTCTGTTCCCCGAGAGGGAGGCTCTGCGACGGGCCCGGGTGGGCCAACAGGTGGGCCTAGTGGCGATCGCGCCGCTGCACGTCCTCTGCCGGCACCCACACGGCCCCGGTCATGACCCGTCGGTCGGCGATCCGCACGCGCACGACGTCGTGCCCGTCGGCGTGCCACCACTCGACCGCGACGGTGTCGAGCTGCTCGGTGCCGGTGGCCCAGCGCAGGGTGACGGTCACGGGGATGGGGTGCTCGACGTCGTGGTGCACGCCGGGCGGGACCTCGTGGGCGTTGAGCAGCGGGGCGAGGCCGGCGATGCGGTCGGGGCCGCCGGTGACGTGGATCGGGCCGTGGGTCATCGGGGGAGTGTGCGCCGCGGGTCTGACACCTGTAGACAGAACTACAGGGCGGTCACGGGCGGCCGTCGCGCGTGTCCGCGCGCGCAACCCCGGCTGGCGCGAGCGGTAGGGGGTCAGCTCAGGCGGAGCGACGGCAGCCACTCGTCGTCGTCCGGCTGCGGCGGCACACCGGCCGCGGCGAGCACGTCGACGACGCGCATCGCCTGCTCGACCTCGAGCGGCTGCGGCACAGCCGGCGTCGCACCGGGACGGAGCACGGGGCCCAGGATGTCGGCGGTCGGGTCGGTCAGCGCCCGGACGGCGCGGGTCGTGGAGTCCATGCCCCAGACCCTCCCGTCAGCCCGCGCGCGGTGGCAAGAACGGGTGGTGGGGCTGTGGACAACCCACGTCTAGTCTTGCTTGACTTGTGGCGTCTACTCGCACTAGACTAATCTCATGATCGCAGAGCAGCCCAGCCGCAAGGTCACCCGCGAACTGCGGGCCGCCGGGTTCGTCCCGACCCGCACCGTCGGGTCGCACACCCGGTGGGAGCACCCCAGCGGTGTCGCGGTCACCGTCCCGGACGGGCACCGCACGATCAGCCCCGGCGTCTACCGCCAGATCACCAAGGCCCTCAAGGAGGTCCGATGAGCACCACCCACACCGCCACGGCGGCTCGCGAGGGCCGCTGGTGGATCATCACCGTCGACGGCATCGGCGTCACCCAGGCCCGCCGGCTCGCCGACGCCACCGACACCGCCCGCGAACTCGTCGCCGTCAGCCTCGACATCCCCGTCGAGGACGTCACCGTCGACCTGACCGTCGCCGACGTCGACGGCATCGACGTGGCCGGGCAGGTCGCCGCCATCCGCGACGACCGGGCACGCGCCGCCCAGATCGAGCACGACGCCTCCGCGCGCGCCCAGGCGCTCGCCCGCGACCTCGCCGCCCACGACGTGCCGCTGCGCGACGTCGGCGCGATCCTCGGCGTCTCCCACCAACGCGCCCACCAGCTCGTCACCGGCTGAACGGTCGCGCCCCGTGGCGGCCATCCACGCGGGTCCATGGATGTCGCCCACGCGCCCCCGTGCCCGACACGCCAGCCATCGGTCCGACATGCCGGGACCTGCCACCCGCCCTAGTGGTGCGTAGCGGCACCGACCACTAGGTGGATGATGTCGGGACATGAACTGGCATACAGAAGACAGCAAGACAGTCGGCCACGTCAGCGGCCTCCGCTACACCCTTCAGTCCGGCGCGCCGGGTTGGAGCTTCCGCTGGGAGTTCGTCCCTCCACGCACGCCGGGGCGATGGGGTAGCAGCGACTGGTACGACACGGAGGACGAGGCGAAGGGCGCCGCCGAGGACCACGCGCGCCACCACTGAGGGCGGCGCCCTCAGGCCGACCGCACCCAGCAGATCCGGTACCCCTCGGGCAGGTCCGTCCTGAGCGACGCGAGCGCGTCGGCGTAGGTCGCGCCCTGCGCCGTGACTTCCCGCCGCTGCGGGTCGTGCCCGACCCCGGTGTGGTCCGGCGGGATGGTCTCGATGATCGCGGTCAGGGTCGTCGGCACGAGGAGAGACTACGGGCGGACAACGACGTTCCGGCTCGCCCACCACCGTTGCTCGTTCACCCAAATGGCCGGTGTGCTTCGGCAGCGGGGGGTGAGATCGTCGGCGCCGACTCGGATTCAGCCTTGCTGCGACCGATGTTCTCAGTGACGAGCAAGGGGGCGCGGTACCGCATGGCTGACGACGATCGCTTCTTGCTGGTTGTTCTATCGATCACGAAAGTGGTCGGGTGGCTCATCCTCGGTGGTGTGGTGGTGCTCGGCATCTACGCCCTGCGGCCCCTGGTCGAGTTGGTGGCTGGTCGCGAGACCCTCGTGACGGTCAGCCTGTCCACCACGATCAGCGTCAGCCTGAACATCGTGGGTCTGGCTGCGATCCTCAAGCTGCGCAGCGACAACAGGCAACTCCGGCGAGAACTACAACGGAGTAAGTCGAAGAAGGCGGTACGTTCACAGCGAAACCAACGCGCTCGTGCCAGGAAGTAGCCGTACAGTCGTTACGATCACACTCTGGGGGGTGCAGTAGATGGACGCCGGACAGATCTGGTCCCTGTTCACAATCCTGTTCAGCGTGGTCTTCGCCGCGGTCCTCGTCTTCGTGGTGGTACCGGAACTTGCCCGCGACCGGCTAACGCTGCGCGCGTCTGCGGTCATCGACGCGATCGACGCCATCGAGTTGCGCCCGCTGGCTCCGGTGGAGAGGGGTGCGCTCGGATCGCTCGACGCACGGGCTCGACGGCTCATCGAGATCGGAGCCCCTCCCGTCAGCTTCGTACTAGCAGGAGCAGCGGTGTTCCACCGGCAGCGCAATCGAGGGACCTACGTCGACTCTGCCGATCCAGCGTGGCGGGCCTTCGAGGACGGGGACTACTGCCCGAACCGCACAGCGATCGAGAATCTCGAGCGGGAGCTCGTGCGCGAGACGTTCCGCGCGACGGTCTTCGGTGGGCGATTCTGGCTGATCCTGTGGCCCACGTGGCTGATGATCCATCGCGTGTTTGCGGACACTGAGCGCCCTGTTGCGTCGACTGTGTCGGAGGAGCGCGTCGAGTTCGCCGTGTTCGAGGCCATCGAGCTCAAGTCCCGATCCCTCGTGCCGGTGTAGCGACCACCGACACGCCGACGCGCCCCGCCCTCCCGGAGGAGAGCGGGGCGCGTTCGCGTTTGCTGCGGGGTCAGGTCGCGAGGTGCTGCGGGCCGTCGTCGATGCCGGTGTCGCCGGTGGGCTGCTGCTCGGGCAGGTACTGGGCCAGGGTGCGCAGCAGGGTCACGGTGACGGCACCGCCGACGGTGACGATGACGGCGGTCCAGTCGACGTCGGTCAGGACGATGACGCCGAGGAGCGCCCCGGCGAGGGTCTGGCCGAGGGTCTTCGCGGAGCGGACCAGGACGGCGCGCCACAGCGGGATGGTGCGGCCGGTGACCTCGGGGAGTCCGGCGAGGGACGTGACGAACGATCCGAGGATCGCGACGCCGACGACGGAGGCGACGTACCAGATGGTCGCGTCGCCGGACCACAGCAGCAGGACCAGCGGGGTGAGCGCTGCGATCGCGGTGTTCGCGGCGCGCGCGCCGGCGGACTCCCACCAGGCGGGGGTGAACAGGGTCATGGCGGGGGCCTCCTCAGGCGCCGAGCTTCGAGCGGATCTTGGCGGTGTTGACGCGGATGGCCGTGAGCAGGTTGCGGATCTTGCGGGCGTCCCCGCTCAGGTCGGGCGTCTCGGGTACCTGCGTGTCGAGCAGGGCGGGGATGACCTTCTCGAGGTCCTGGGCCAGGAGCCGGCGGGCGGCCTCGCCGTCGGGGGCGAACTGCTCGCGGATCGACAGGTCCGCCTGGTCGTGGACGATCTTCTTGAACTCGGTGCTGCGCATGATCGCCACGACGGCGTCGTGCGTGGCCTGCCGCGAGATGTTCTGGAGCTGCTCGGTCGTGTAGGGCATGTCGTCCTCCTCGATGGGCGTGGGTGGGGTGACGACGACGTCGGGTGTACTGACGACCCCGCCGCCGATCGGGTTCGTGACGGTCGTCGTGTCGCCGTTGGTCTTGGTCCAGTGCCACGCCTCGCCGATCGAGCGGCCCTCGGCGTTCGACCAGCCACGAGGCTCGGCCAGGGCCGCGAACTGCCGGTACCGGGTGCCGGTGAACCCGCCGAGGCCGGCGACGTCGACGGTGATGCCCAGGCCGTGGTTCGAGGTTCCCGGGACGGCCGCGGCGGCGTACCCGGCCTTGAGGTACCAGCGGCGCCCCAGCCAGACCTTCGACGGTCGACCGGGCAGGTAGGTGGTGGTGTACCGCTGCCGGAAGAGCCGCTCCTGGGTGGCGTAGTCCCGGTAGGCGTCGGTCAGGGCCACGACCCACCCGTAGGTCGCCAGGACCGCCGCGACGAGCTCGACCCACGCGGCCGCGACGGCGGCGCGCAGACGAAGGTGCGGCTGTGCGGGCAGCGGGGTCAGGGTCGAGACGTCGAGCAGGCCGTTGGTCATCGGGTCTCCTCAGATGTCGTTGACGATCTCGGCCGCGGCCACGGGCAGCCCAGCCGGGTCGGAGTGGTGGCGGTGGATCCAGGTGACGAGCGCCCGGATGTGCGCGATCGCCCGCCAGTAGCGGGTGCGCACGAGCTCGACCTCGGTGCGCAGGGACGCGACCTCGGCGCGCAGGGACGTGACCTCCTGGCGCAGCGGCTCGACGAGCGCCTCGGTCTGCTCGGCGATCAGCTCCCGGTACCGGGCGGTCAGGGCTGCGGTGTGCTCGTCCTCGGCGCGGTCCTCGGCCACGGCGGCGTCCACGTCGACCCTGCGGGCCTCGGCGCGCATGCGCTGGATCTCCGGGCGCAGCTTGAACCAGGCGATCAGGCCACCGCCGATGGTCATGACGGAGCCGGCGACGGACAGCACGGCGAAGACGGGGCTGGCGGGGTTCACGTGGCCGGGCCTCGAAGGGCGGTGCGGAACTCCTCGAGGCGTCGCACGAGCTGGTAGACGCGCCACCCGGACGAGGCCGCGATGCCTGCGACGATCGCGATGACCAAGGCGGTGCCTCCCTGCGTGGCGGATGCGGTCAGGGCGATCGCGTACCCGGCGGCGGTCAGTGCCAGGCCCACCCGCCCGGCGAGTTCGAGGAGCCAGCCGGCCAGGGGTTCGCGCCACAGCACCCCGACGAGGGCGGTCGCCGCGGCGAGCGCGAAGCTCGCGGACCACACCAGCGCGAGCCACAGTGGCGCGATTGCCAGGACGCTTCGCGGTGCCTGCCCCAGGACGGTCAGGGCGCCGGCGGACAGCGCGCAGGCCGACAGCAGCAAGATCGTGTCCGGGGTGCGGGCGTAGCGGCGCCGGTCGGGCATCAGGCGGCCGGCTCGTAGGAGAAGTTCCCGAGGAGCTGGTCGGAGGCTGCCCAGGGCACGGGGGACGTCGCGGTGACCAGCGCACTGGATCGGCCCATCGCCCCGGTGGTGCGCAGGTCCCGCACGAACTCGGACCCGGCGGACGCGTCGAGCAGGAACACGGTGCCGATCGGCGCGTTCGAGTCGATCGCCGCGGCCCGCGTCACGGGCAGGCCGATCGTGAAGTTGCCCGACCCGGCGGCCACGCTGGAGGTGCCGAACTGGATGACGAAGGACCCGACGACCTGACCGCCGAGGTAGCGCCACCGGCCCCACACCGAGGACCCGGTGCCCAGGGTGGGGTTCGTGCCCGAGGCGGTCAGGGTCGGGGTGTAGGTCTGCCAGGGCCCGTTGGTGACGTTCAGCCACTCCGGGGTGCCCGTGAGGTTGATCGCGCGCCACTCGCGCTGTGCGGTCCCGGTCCCGGTGAGGCAGGCCATGCCCTCGGTCGGGGTCGGGATCGCGGCATCCCGGGCGGCGACCGAGGGGAAGACCATGACGAGCCGTGTGACGACGTCGTCGGCGAGGGCCTTGATGTCCCGGGAGACGTCGGGCGGGGACGTCGAGGGCAGCGGGTAGCGCAGTCCCTGGATGGGCTCATTCGCCATCGGGCACCTCCGGGGGGTTGTGGGGCTCGGGGTAGTCGACGGCGATCGCCACGACCGAGGAGGGGGTCAGCACCAGGGCCTGGACGGTGTCGGGGTCGAAGCCGAGGGAGCGGATGGCGTCGGTGGGCGTGGTGGCCTCCGGGGGGTCGGCCTGCTGGTCGGGGGCAGGGGTGGTCTCGGACACGGGGCGGCCTCCCGGGTCGTGGGGTGGTCAGGCGGGCAGGGTGTAGGTCAGGTCGACGCGCGCGAGCAGGCGAGTCCAGTCGGTGCGCACCGCCGAGGAGATCCCCACCCCGCGGGCGGTCCCGGCCAGCAGTGCGGTCAGCCACGCCGAGGGCAGGTCCCAGGCGGCGGACTGCCCCGGGGCCAGCGACCCGGGCGACCACACCGCCGAGGACCACGTCGGCGCACCGACCGGCAGGGCCGTGTAGGTGTGCAGGTAGGCCCGCGGTGTGACCAGGGAGGCCTCCGGGGTGAGCTGGGCTTGCTCGGCGGTCGGGACCCAGCGGGTCAGGCGCAGCTTCGCCGAGGTCACCGTCGCCCCCGAGGGCACCGCGGACGCCACGGGCAGCACCCACACCCCGGCGGTGGTCTCGTCCACGCCGTAGGGGGACCGCTTGCCCTGCCCGGCCGGGACCGTGTCGGTGGCCAGCGCCCAGGTCCAGTAGTCCTCCGCGAAGTACCCCCGCCACCCCGGGGACGGCTCGACCACCGCGGTGCCGTAGACGACCCCGCCGCCGGACAGCACCCGGGAGTGCTTGCCCAGGATGGTCCACTGGCCGCCAGCCTTCGCCATGACGACCCGGTCGCCCACGGTCGGGGTGTACGAGCCGAGCCACGCCAGGGCCGTGACGGTCCCGCCGGCCAGGGCGATGTCCGCGGTCCCGGCGCCCGTGCTGATCGCCGTGACCGTGCCGATCGGCAGCCCGGCGGCACGCGCGGTCGCGGCGATCCGGTCGAGCAGGGGGTCACTCACTGGCGGCCTCCGCATGCACGTCGGCCACGTCCCGGGTGCGCATCGTGAACGCACCGCCCGCCGTGAGGGGGATGGTCAGGGAGTCCACGACGTGCCGGCGCACCGTCTCGGCCGGGCGGGCCGGGTCGGTGATGACCTCCACGACGTCCCCGGCCTCCAGGGCCGGGTTCGGGACCGCGGACACGTCGAGCGTCGCGGCGGCGCCGGCGAACTTCGCCAGGTTCCGGGTGGCGATCACGCGGGCCTGCTCGGCAGAGGCGATCGTCGGCAGGGACATGGAGCGCACCCGCTTGCCCCACGCCCCGTCGGCCAGGAACCCGTACCTCGTGGGCGAGTTCGGTCCGGCGTCCACGACCGTGGCGTTGACCGGCGGCACGTCCGAGGCGGTGTTGGAGGACTCGACGGTCACGGCGTTGTACACGTCCGCGCGGGAGGACGCCGCGGCCGCGCCCACCAGCACACCGCCGGGCCCGGCCGCGACCCGCCAGACCGGGGCGGTGTCCACCGTGGGCAGGTCCGCGATGACGAACCGCCCGAAGGCGTCGGCGTAGACCACCGCGCCGATGGACTCGGCCAGGTCCGCGACCGCACGCCACCGGTCCTCGTCGAACGTCGTCGGGGGCACCCGCCGGTCCATGGACGCGGCGGCCAGCACCTCGATGCTGGGGCCGGCGGCCTCCCGGATCAGCGCCGCGATCAGCGACTGCGCCGACGGCGAGGACCGGGTCTGCGGGGTCCAGAACCGGGCGTCAGCGACCAGCGCCTCACGGCTGACGCCGCGCACCTGCACGACCGAGTCCCCGAGCAGCGACCCGTCCACGTCGTCGATCCGGAACGTCCCGAGCCGGATCCACTCGGTGGTGCCGTCGGTGTAGGTCAGCCCCCACTCGCAGGTGATCTCCTGCCCGTAGGGCGCGATCGGGTCCTGCCACGACCGCCCCAGGGTCGCAACCTCGTCGTAGGTGCCGGTCGACATCGTCGGTGCGAGCAGCATCGTCAGGCGCCGGCGGGTGATCTGCGAGGAGTTGACCTCCACGCTGCCACCCACGATCGGCAGGGACGGCGCCAGGGGCTGCCCGCCCTTGGTCACCCGCCCCCGCACCTGCACCGTCTGCGGGGCCGCGAGCGCCTCCAGGAACCCCGCCGAGACCGGCTGCATCTACGACCACGCCCCCTGCGCCACGTCGAAGTACGACAGCCCCGAGTCGGTCAGCGCCTGGTAGTCCTCGAACGCCTCCGCGAGGGCCGCGTAGGTCACACCCGGGATCCCCTGCCCCGACCCCGCGGGGATGCCGGTGCGCTGCAGCTGCAGGGAGAACCACCTCTGCGAGAACGCCTCGGAGCGCACTGCCGGGTTGACGCGCGAGACCGAGGCGACGAAGTACCAGCCCGGGTCGAGGTCACTGGT
>DAMBCY010000020.1:0-846 GCA_032056255.1 Cellulomonas sp.
ACGGGTCGATCCGGGCCGGGCGGCTGATCGCGGAGGGCGTGCAGGTGCACGGCCTCGTGCGGTCTGCCGCGGAGGTGCCGGACGTGCGGGCCGCCCTGCCGGCCGGGGTGCACCTGCACGTCGGCGACCTCGAGAGCCCGCGGGAGCTGGCCGCGCTGGTGCACGAGGCGGCACCGGACGAGGTCTACAACCTCGGGGGCATCTCGTCGGTCGCCTTCTCCTGGGCGCACCCGGTCCAGACCGGTGCGGTGAGCGGGGTCGGCGCCGTGGCGGTGTTCGAGGCGGCGTTCCTCGCGCAGGAGGCGAGCGGCCGTGCCGTGCGCGTCGTGCAGGCCTCGAGCGCCGAGATGTTCGGCGAGCCGGACCGCGTCCCCCAGGACGAGGGCACGGCGCTGCGGCCGCTGTCCCCGTACGGCGCCGCGAAGGCGTACGCGCACCAGATGGCGGGGGTGTACCGCTCCCGGGGGCTGCACGTGTCCGCCTGCATCCTGTACAACCACGAGTCGCCGCGCCGGCCGGACACCTTCGTGACCCGCAAGATCTCGCAGGCCGCGGCCCGGATCGCCGCCGCGGGGGAGGGCACGCTCGCCCTCGGGAACCTGGACGCCCGCCGCGACTGGGGCTGGGCCCCGGACTACGTGGACGCGCTCGTCCGGGCCGTCCGGCACGACGAGGCCGGCGACTACGTGGTCGCCACCGGGGTCACGCACTCGGTGGCGCAGTTCGCCGCCGCGGCGTTCGCCCGCGCGGGGATCGCCGACTGGGAGCGGCACGTCGTGGTCGACCCCCGGTTCGTCCGCCCGGCCGACGCCACGGAGGTCGTCGGGGACCCGGGTCGGGCACGGG
>DAMBCY010000020.1:856-5481 GCA_032056255.1 Cellulomonas sp.
GGGAGGTGCTCGGCTGGGCACCGACCGTGCCGTTCGAGGAGGTCGTGGGCCGCATGGTCGACCACGACGTCGCGCTGTTGGGAGAATCCGCATGAGCACCACCCCCACCGTCCGCCCCGGCGTCGTCTCGGTCGTCGTCGTCAACTACAAGGGCGCGGACGACACGATCACGTGCCTGCGCGGGTTCGACGACGTGGACTGGCCGGCCGACCGGCTCGAGCTGATCGTCGTGGACAACGACTCCGGCGACGGCTCGCAGGAGCGGATCGCGGCGGCGCTGCCCCGCGCGACGGTCGTCCAGGCCGGCTCGAACACCGGCTTCGCCGGCGGCTGCAACCTGGGTGTCGAGCACGCGACCGGCGAGTACGTCGCGTTCATCAACAACGACGCGCGCCCGGGCCGGGACTGGGTGTCCGCCGCGGTCGCCGAGCTGGAGGCGTCCCCGGACGTCGCGGCGGTGGCCTCCAAGGTCCTGGACTGGGACGGCAACCTGGTCGACTACGTCGACGGGTCGATGACCTGGTTCGGCATGGGCTACAAGCGCGAGGTCGAGAAGCCGGACTCCCCGGCGTACGACACGGCGAAGGACGTGCTGTTCGGCACGGGTGCCGCCCTGTTCGTGCGCGCCTCGACCTACCGCGAGGTGGGCGGCTTCGACGAGCGGTTCTTCATGTTCTACGAGGACGTGGACCTGGGCTGGCGGCTGAACCTGCTGGGGTACCGCGTGCGGTACGTGCCGGGCTCGGTCGCGTACCACAAGCACCACGTGACCATGAAGAAGTTCGGCAACTACCGCGAGAGCTACCTGCTCGAGCGGAACGCCCTGCTGATGATGTACAAGAACTACGACGACGCGTCGCTGGCCCGCGCCCTGCCCGCGGCCATGGCGCTGGCGGTCCGGCGCTCGGTGGCGCGCACCGGCACCGACACGACCGTGCTCGACCTGCAGCGCTCGCCCGGCGGCGACGACGTCGGCACCGTCGAGGTGTCGAAGATGGCGCTCACCGGGCCGTGGGCGATCGACTACCTCGTCGAGCAGCTGCCCTCGCTGCTGGAGAGCCGCACGGAGCTCCAGCAGCGCCGCCGCCGGTCGGACCGCGAGCTGCTCCCGCTGTTCCGCGAGACGATCGAGCCCGCCTACGGCATGCCCTCCTACCTCGCGGCGCACGAGAGCCTGGTCAGGGCCTTCGGCATCGACGAGCACCTGCGCGGGCGGCAGCGCGTGCTCGTGGTCACCGGCGAGCCGCTGCTCGAGCGGATGGCCGGCCCGGCGATCCGGGCCTGGGAGATCGCCCGCTCGCTCGCGCCGGACCACGACGTGCGCCTGCTGTCGACGGCGGGGGTCAAGGTCGGCTCGCCGGAGTTCCCGGTCGTCGCGGCGCAGACGCCCAAGGCGCTCCGGGCGCAGACGGACTGGGCCGACGTCATCGTGTTCCAGGGCTTCCTGCTCGAGTCCGCACCGTGGCTCGTGGACTCCTCGACGATCCTCGTGGCCGACGTGTACGACCCGATCCACCTGGAGCAGCTGGAGCAGGCGAAGGACCTGGGCGAGCGCGGCCGGGCCCGGTCGGTCCAGGAGACGACGCGGGTGCTGAACGAGCAGCTGCGGCGCGCCGACTTCCTGCTGTGCGCCTCGGAGAAGCAGCGTGACTTCTGGCTCGGGCAGCTCGCCGGGCAGGGCCGGGTGAACCCCGCGGTGTACGACGAGGACGAGAGCCTCGCGTCGCTGATCGGCATCGTCCCGTTCGGCATCGAGGACGCGGACCCGGTGCAGCGGCGGCACGCCGTGCGCGGCACCGTGCCCGGGATCGGCGCGGACGACAAGGTCATCATCTGGGGCGGCGGCATCTACAACTGGTTCGACCCGCTGACCCTGCTCCGCGCGGTCGGCCGGCTGCACGAGCGGCACCCCGACGTCCGGCTGCTGTTCATGGGCACGAAGCACCCGAACCCGGGTGTGCCGGACATGCGGATCGCCTGGGAGGCCCGGGAGCTCGCGACCGAGCTCGGCCTGCTGGACTCGGTGGTCTTCTTCAACGAGGGCTGGGTGCCGTACAACGAGCGCGCGGACTTCCTGCTGGACGCCGACCTCGGGGTCTCGACGCACTACCAGCACATCGAGACCCAGTTCTCGTTCCGCACCCGGATCCTCGACTACCTCTGGGCGTCGCTGCCCGTCGTGGCGACCGAGGGCGACACGTTCGCGAGCCTGATCCGCGACCGCGGCCTCGGGCGGACCGTGCCGGCCGAGGACGTGGACGCTCTGGTGGACGCGCTCGAGGAGCTGCTCTACGACGAGGACGCCCGCCGGACGGCGCAGGAGAACGTCCGGGCGTCGGCGCAGGAGTTCCGCTGGTCCCGGACGCTGCGTCCGCTCGTGGAGTTCTGCCGGGCACCGCGGCGCGCCGCCGACCTGGCCGTGGTGCGGCTGGGGGTCGACGACGAGCGCGAGCTCGTGGTCCGGCCGCGGCCGACCGTGCGGGAGGACCTCGCGCTCGCGAAGGCCTACCTCCAGGCGGGCGGGCTCGGCGAGGTGCGGCGCCGCGCGGTCGGGCGCGTGAAGCGGGTGCTCGGGTCCTGACCCGCGGGGGGCGTCCGGTCGACGCCCCCCGGCTCAGCCCTGCCTGCGCAGCACCCGACGGGCCCTGCCGACCAGACGGGCCGCGCCGGTCGGCACCCGGTGCGGGTCGATCGCGGCGATCTCCGCGAGGCGCGACCGGACGCGGACGGCTGCGGCCGCGGGGCTGTGGAGGGTGCGGATGTCCGCTGCCGCCCGGGCGCCCACCTCGGCGGCCCAGCCCGGCTCGGCGACGACGCGGCGCATCGCTGCCGCGGCGGCGTCCAGGTCCGGCTCGGCCCAGGTCGAGCCGGCGGGGTACGGCTCGCAGCCCTCGGGCACGCGGGTCGGCGTCCAGGGCACCAGGACGCCGTTGTCGGCGCCCATGAACTGCAGGTTGCCCGAGTACCCGGTCGCGATGACGGGCTTGCCCCAGGCCATCGCCTCGGCGAGCGTCAGGCCGAGCCCCTCGGAGCGGTGCAGCGACACGTACGCCGTGCACCGCGCCATCAGCGCGTCGCGCTCGTCCGCGTCCAGGTACTGCTCGAGGAGCAGGACGTCCGGCCGGTCCGCCACCAGCAGCCGGAGCCGCTCGGCGGACGGGACGTCACGATCGGCGTTGATCGACTTCAGCACGAGCACCGGTCCCTCGCCGGGCCGGAACGCCCGCCGGAACGCCTCGACCACGCCCCACGGGTTCTTGCGCTCCGCGTTCGAGAGGTAGTCGAAGGCGAAGAGCAGGACCGGCCGGTCGGCCGCGATGCCCGGGAGCGGGGCGGGGGGCAACGGGCGTGCCGTGCGCTGCGGCAGCGGCGGCGGGACCGTGACGACGGGCACGCCCCCGGCGTGCGGGGTCAGCGCGTCCCGGATGAAGTCGGTCGCCGCCCAGACCTCGTCGACGTGCGCGAAGGCCCCGTGCTGGGCGGCCGGGAAGTCCTCGACCTCCCAGTACCACATGCCGATCCGGTAGGTGCCGGTGTACCGGTCGCCCAGCGACCGCATCAACCCGGGGGTCTGGTCGGCGTTCACGCACAGCAGCGTCGTCGTGAACGGGCGGGCCGAGGGCGCGGGCACGAACCGGGCGCGCTGCCGGCTCTGCAGCTGGTGGGCGACCGGGACGGTGGCGTGCGGCACGTCCCCGGCGGCGAGCGCCGCGACCACGAGCCGAGCCGACTCGCCGACGCCCAGCTCGCCCGCCAGGTACCCGACGACGGTCACGCCCTCGGCGGGCGGGCCGGGCGGCGGGGTCTCGACCGGTCGGGCTGCCTCGCGCGAGGCCGTGACCGAGGCGGTGACGAGCTCGGCGTCGTACCGGTCCTCGGTGACGGCGTGCTCGGCGGCCCAGCCCAGGAGCGCGGCGCTGTCCTGCCCGGGGACGAGCGGGAAGGCCTCCTGCAGGTCCGGGCGGTCGGCGTACGCCTCGGCCAGGTAGCGCGCGATCGGCTGCGGGTGGCCCGCGGGCACCGGCTCGAGCAGCCACGCGGTGAGCGCGGCACCGTCGGTGAACGGGTCGGGAGCAGGATCGTCCGCCACCGGGGCGGTCCACCACGCCGACCTCCGGCGGTACAGCGAGCGGAGCAGCGGGTGGACCGTCCCTCCCGCTGCGGTCCGGACGAGCGGCGCCTCGGCCGCCTCGTCGGCGGCCTCGTCGGCACCGCGCTCGGCCGCGAGCGCAGCGCACCGGGCCGCGAGCGCCGGGTGCTCGCTGAGCAGTGCGCGGACCGCCGACCGGGACGTGGGGTCGAGCGTCCACGGCTTCCGGTGGTCGAACGACGTCAGGTCGAGCGCGACGACAGGGACGCCGTGGGCCAGCAGCACGCCGTCCCGCTCGGTGAGGTCGGTGCCGGCGTCGAGGTTCCAGGTGGACAGCAGCACCGCGGGCCCGGCGGCCCGCCCGTGGGCGTCGACCGCCGCGGCGACGTCGAGCTCGCGCCCCCGGGTGCGCCAGTCGCGGGCGGCGTCGCGGACCACGGCCAGCGTGTGCTCGGCGCCGGGCCGCCACAGCGCGAGCAGCGGCGAGTGCACCGTGCGGTCCAGCAGCGCGGGCAGATCGGGTCGGAGCCCGTCC